>JBBQMJ010000227.1:0-6052 GCA_038328815.1 Fimbriimonadales bacterium
GCCTATGAGCTCATGATCCAGCACGCCGCCGCCATGGGCGCGAACGCCATCATTGCCGTGAGGTACGACGCGACAGAGATCGCGCAGGGTGTCACGGAAGTCTTGGCGTATGGCACGGCGGTTGTGATTGAGCCGATTGCATCGTGACACCTGAAACTGTCATTCCGAACTCCGCGTGAGGAATCTAGGTCTGGGACTATCTGTCCACTTCCCCCTAAAACTGCGCCGGTCGCGAGTAGGCGGGGGATGGGTCGTGCCGCCGTTCCGGATATTCGCACCTGCCACGACCAAATAGCTCTGACATCTAGATTCCGCACACGGAGTTCGGAATTGACAGCCGGGACGGTGGGCGCTTAATCTTCCGGTTGGACCTTGCCGTCAAGCGTAGTTTTGCCGCCTGGAAGCTGGCGTTGGAATTGTAGTAGCCAAGTTCCCTTACTGTTCACCCAGTGCTCTAGGGTCTTGTTATGGCTAACAAGGCTCTTCATGCCATTGGGCAGCTTGACGGTTCCCTTCAGCCAGTTGTCGCAGGTAAGCACGGCTACGCCTTTCACAAGCTGGATGCTTAGAATCTTGCTGTCGACCTGCGTCAGCTTGACGATGAAATTAAGGCTCTGCTGCATCTGGGCCACCGACTGGCTGCGGCTGAGTTGCTGGCCCTTCGCTGTCTCGGATACAAAGTCTGAGCTGATAACCGACTCCAGCATCTTCAAATTCTTCGTCTTATATCCCCGGCTGAACTTGGCGGTCTGCGCCGTGATGGCTCGGCGCGCCGCGTGAACTGCCGCTGATTCTCTTTGGGCGAGACCAAATACGCTTGCTGCAAGAAGACCGCAGATCAATGTGAGACGAACGGAGGAGGCTTTCATGGCTTCATTGTGCATGGCTGGAAGACCTCTTTGCATGATGGCCATCGGGATGGCGATCCGAGGACAGGCGACGCAATGAAACAGCCTCTGATTTAACGGCGTTCCGTAAGGGAGGGATGACCCCCGTGTCGTCCTTTCTACGTTGGACCTAGCCTCAGAACCTACCCGAGGAACCTGCGCAGGTTGAAACGGGGGTTCGACCCTCCCGACAACCAATTCCTCTAGCCGGGTGGCAAGCCAACCAATTTGCGAAGGTCGTCGATCTCCTTCTTGCCGAGCATCTTGCACTCGCCGGGACGCATGCCCTTCACGTAAAGGGGACCCAGTCGCGTGCGCTTCAGACTGATCACGTGATGCCCTATCACTTCGCACATCAAGCGAATCTGCCGCTTCCTGCCTTCGTGCAGCGTAATCTTCAAGCCAGACGATCTTGCCTCTGAGTTAAGCACATCAACTTTAGCAGGAGCCGTCCGCCGCCCTTCGATGAACACACCCTCGCGCAGTGCCTTAAGTGCCTTTTCGTCAGGCGCGCCTTCTACGACAACTTGGTATTCCTTCTCAATCCCAAAGCGCGGGTGGGCTAGACGCTGGGCAAGTTCCCCGTCGTTGGTGCAAATCAGCAAACCCTCAGTGTCCATGTCAAGCCTGCCGACCGGCTTTAATTGAACGCCTAGCTCGGGAAGAAACTGCACAATGGTTGGGCGGCGCTGGGGGTCGAACATGGTTGTAACCACGCCAAGCGGCTTGTTCAGCACCACGGTATAAAGCTTCGCCTCACGAATGCCTTGCCCATCGACCTTGATATGGTCGTCAGGTTGTACTTTGACGCCCATCTCGCGGACGATCTTGCCGTTGACCTCAACGCGCCCTTCTAGGATGAGCTTTTCCGCAGCCCTGCGACTGCAAAGCCCCGAGTGAGCAATTCTTACATGGAGCCTGTCGCCTTCAGAAGGAGCGGCGGCCCGTCGTCGATCGGCCATAAAACCTCATTCGGCGCGATTTACGCCGCATCAATGCAGCGCCTATACAAAGCGTGCCTCCAAACAATCCGTAACTCAAACCGTTCATTTTGGTAACGCCGCCAACCAGCGTCTGGGCCGGTACATCGGCAAGTGCGACCAGCGGCACCTTTCGGCTGAAACCATCGGCGTCGGTGATTATAAGCGAACCGACACGCTGTCCCTTTCTAATTGGCGCCATCAGCGCGGGGGCTTCGACTGCCGTTGTAACGCCGGTCCTGTCCTTACGAACAACTTCCTTGACGGGTTCCTCTGCTCCGAGGGCAACGGATGGCGCAGAGCCGTTCTTGATCGTCCCTTTGCCTAGCGGAGTCATCGCCGGGGCAACATCTGTCGATTTGAACTTGGCAAACGCGTAGTTCAGAAGGTTTTGGTGGTCTTGCTGCCAGTGTTCGCTCTTCAACGTGACCGTAATGACTCTGAACCCATTTCTCGTTGCGCTGCCCACGTAGCAGTGGCCTGCGGGCACTGTGTAACCCGTCTTTATCCCATCCGCTGTCGGGTCTTTCAGCAGCCACTTGTTCTTACCGACCATCATGCGGTCCGCTTGATTTAGACTCCTTACAATCTCGTGCTTGTGCGTCCGAACCACTTCGCGAAACATCGGATACTTCATCGCCTCACGGGCAATGAGCGCAAGGTCCCGGGCGGAAATGGTGTGCTTGTCGTCGTTCAATCCGTTTGGATTGTCGAAGTGGGTTTCATTGCATCCAATGGCCTTCGCTCGCTCATTCATCAGCTTGGCGAAAGCTGGCACCGAACCGCTAATGTGCACGGCAACCGCGACGCAGCCGTCATTGGCGCTGCGAAGCATGAGGGCGTAGAGCATGTCCTTTGCCCGCACCTGCTCGCCCGGTTTTAGGTGCATGCTGGACTCTTTCGTGTTCTCGATGTCGGCTGGTGCGGTGATGATTTCATCGGGCGTGCACCGTTCGATGAGCAGGAGCGCGGTCATGATCTTGGTTGTGCTTGCTGGGTAGCGCGGCGTGTCCGCGTCTTTGGACCACAGCACTTTGCCGCTATCCGCATCAATCGCAATGCCGCTGACTCCGCTGAACTCTTGGCCCCGAGATAGGAGGGGTAGGGCTAGGACTATGGCGGCAGCGACGACGTTAAGCTTCATGTGAATGTTGGGGGTTGAAGTTTACCGAAATGTGGGAAGCATGCTCACAGACCTACGTCGAATAGATTCGGCGGAGAGAGCGCCAAGCCTTCTACGTCAAGTTTCGGCAGGTCAGCCAAATCGTTCAGCTTAAATTGGTGGAGAAACTGCTGGGTTGTTCCATAAAGCACCGGTCGGCCAGGTGTCTGTTTTCGTCCAACTTCGTGCAGAAGCCGCCTCTCGACAAGCGCGCGCAAGCTGTAATCGCTCTGAACGCCGCGAATCTGATCGACGTCAGCGATGGTGACCGGCTGTCGATAGGCGACGATGGCTAGAACCTCCATAAGTCCGCGGCCCAGCTTATGCCCCTGAGGCTTCAAGAATTTCGCGACGACTTCGGCGAACTCAGGCTTCGTACAAAATTGATAACCGCCTGCGATCTTGATGAGCTTGAGGCTTCCCTTGTCTTCAAGCCGCGCCTCTAGAACTTCGAGGCCTTGTGCAACTTGCCCTTCTGTTAGGCCAAGGGCTACGGCTAAGGCTTCGATGGTCGTTGGGGCATCGGCGACAAAAAGGAGGGCTTCCAGGCCGTCGAGGACGTTCATTTCGTGACTCCCTTTGCCCGAGCGAACTGGACGCTTTCCTCTTCCATGCGTATTCCAACCTGGCCGAGCCTTACGAGTTCGAGTAAGGCGAGGAAGAAATAGACGGCGTCTTCTCTAGTGAAGGGCTGATCGATGAGGTCTTCGAGGGATCGCCAAGTGGTGTTGATGGCTTTGAGCACGACCAGCATCTGCTGACTAATGGAGCGGCGTGCCTTGGCAGTGTTGGCTTCAGGATGCAAGGTTGCTTTGGCGAGGAGCCTGGAGAAGGCTCGCGCCAAGTCGTCGGGTTTTACGTCACCCAGCGAATAGGGCAATTCGTAGATCTCGGGACCGCTGTCCGGCGACCTAAAGAAGTTCTGCGACCGCTCTTCCTGCCACATCTTCAGCGCCTCAATGGCAACCCCGTACTCATGAGCGCTGGAGGCAGGCAGCTCCATCGGCTCTTCGGTTTCTGGTTCCGGCTCAAGGCTCGGAAGCAGCGCCCAGGCTTTACGCTCAAGGAGATAGGCGAGGACCGTGAGGGCCGCTGCGGCCTCGTCCAAGTCGTCAAGCGTGGCGTTTATAAGATAGGCAAAGTAGGCTTCGCAGACGGGAGCAAGGGGCACGTCCAGAAGCTGGACTTTGTGATCCTTAACACATCGAAAGAGCGTCGCGAGAGAGCCTTCGAACTTAGGCGAGTCGATATGGATCGGCGGTGGAGCGATAACGCCCAGCGCGGTGATCGGATTGGTTTCGGCAAGTTCGCGGCGAGGCGCCATAGCGGTGAAGTTAAGGACGAGTCAATGGCGGAAAATGAGTCGCTGATCTGAATGCAGAATGCAAGTATGCGGGATGCTTTCAAAACGGCGAAACCGCTTCCTGCATTCCGCACACCGCATACAAAAGAGTGGAGGCGCCGAGCGGATTCGAACCGCTGGATAAAGGTTTTGCAGACCTTCCCCTTAACCACTTGGGTACGGCGCCGACCTCGCGAGATTCTACCAGTTCCTGGGCGGTCACACACCGGCTTGTTGACCGGAATCCTCCGCAATACAACACAACATTTTGCGAATCACAACAAGGGAGCGCGGGCCACGGGTAATTGGGCTTCGTGACCTAACAATAGACACTTAGCTCTTTGCCGAAGGCAACGGGCAAGACCGCCGGCCCCAAATGCGATAGCGCACACGCGCGACTACCGAATATCCTTGCTTCGCCAGCCACCGAGTCGGCGGCGTCAGATCGGCAATCGCCAACCAACGGGCATACCACGGCGCGATACGCATGATGTGAAGCCAGGCGTCGGCACCCTGGTAGACATTGTCGCCAGCCTCAAGGACCATGGCGTCCTCATAGCCCTTTGCGATCGCCTCATCGCTCTGAAGAATGTCGACGTCTAGCGGCTGACCAACTGCCTTGGCCCAACGTTCGACTCGAAGCTTTGACGTGTGGCAAAGGTTGCAACCCCCGTCGTAATAGAGCTTCCAGCGATCCACAACTTATACTACGCGTTGACGAGTTCGGACTCTTCGTCCTCATCCACCAGCGAGGGAAGGTTGTAAGGGCGACCGGCGGCGCGTGAATAGACCGCTTCAAACCTGCGGACCATTTCCCCGAGCGTAAACTTCTCTTCAACGGTCTGGCGGCCGCGGGCACCCATGGTCTCCCGCTCGTCGTCGTGGGTAAGCAGATAGCTAAACGCCTCCGCAAGCGCCTCCGGGCGAAGGTCAATGAGCAAACCGGTCTGGCGATGTCGCACAACTTCTGGTAATCCGCCAACTCTGGAAGCGACTACAGCCTTGCTTCGAGCCATCGCCTCAATTGCGGCAACGCCGAAAGTCTCAATGTGTGAGGGCATCGTGCTCAACGTGAATGAGTCGAGAAGCCTTGGAATATCATGCCGGATCCCGGCAAGGGTCACCCGATCGCGGACACCCGCTTGTTCAATCTCGTGGTTCAGTTCCTCGGCAAAGGCCTCTTCAACGCGGCCAACAAAGACGACATGAGCCATGGGGTGCTCCTTATGAATCGTCTTCATTGCGCGGATCATTTCAAGGTGGCCCTTTTCTCGGCAGACGCGGCCGACGAGTCCGACCAACCTTCGCTCGCGTGGAATCTTGAGCTCATCCATGACGCCGGCAGGATCTTGGGGCGCGAAGTCTACGAAGTCGGTACCGTTATAAACGGTGTCGATATAACCATCTGGGATTCCCCGCCCACGTAGCATTCCGCGTACGAAGCTGCTCACGGCAACTAAACGATTCTTTCGGCGTGCCAGGCGCTTGTAAATCTGATCGTTGTTCGCGATGTGGACGCTTGTCACGATGGGAACTCGGCTGATCATTCCAGCCGTGTAGCCAAGGTAGGCGGCCCGCGTCAGGTGCGTGTGAATGACGTCAATCTTATTCTTGCGTCGTTCTTGCAGCAGCAGGCCAAGGGTGTGAGTCCAGCCCTTGCCTTTCATGTGGGTGGTGTGCA
>JBBQMJ010000228.1:0-5987 GCA_038328815.1 Fimbriimonadales bacterium
GATTGCACGTTGCCGAAAGATTCTGAAGGACGCGTTGGCTTCGCTCTCCGGCGAGCTGAAACACACGATTGTGCCGGTCGGCCACGCCCACCTAGACACCGCTTGGCTGTGGCCAATCTCTATCACAAAGAAGAAAATGGCCCACACGACAGCCAACCAGCTTCGTTTGATGGAGCGATATCCGGAGTACGTGTTCGTCCATTCGCAGGCGTCGCAATATGAATGGCTCGAGAAGGAGCATCCTGCTCTGCTGGCAGAAGTTAAAGCGGCGATCAAGAGGGGACAGTGGGAACCCGTCGGGTCAATGTGGGTTGAGGCGGATTGCAACTTGACGGGAGGCGAGTCGCTCATAAGACAATTCCTTTATGGCCGGCAGTATTTCCGCGACAAGCTGGGCTATGAGACGCATGACATGTGGCTGCCCGATGTATTCGGCTATTCCGCGGCACTGCCTCAGATTCTGGAGAAGTTCGGAATACGCTACTTTTTGACCCAGAAGATCAGTTGGAATCAGTTCAACAAGTTTCCCCACCACACTTTTTGGTGGCAGGGAATTGACGGCACGCGCATCTGGTCGCATTTCCCGCCCGCCGACACTTACTGCGGCAATGCAGAACCTCGCGAGATCATCAATTCGGTTAAGAACTTCAAGGATCAGGCCCGGTCGGATCAATCCCTCTACGTATTTGGATTTGGCGATGGTGGGGGCGGCCCCACGGAAAGGCACTTGGAGTTTCTTCGAAGGGGCAGGGTGGCTCCTCAATATCCCGAAGTAGCTTCGGGGAAGAGAGCAATTGATTTCTTCAAGGATGCCCGCGGGCGAAGCCGCGACCTAGCCACATGGGTAGGCGAGCTCTACTTAGAATTCCACCGCGGCACCTACACCACTCAAGCGGCCAACAAGAAGTCCAACCGCGAGAGCGAGTTTCTTCTGCGGGACGCGGAGTGGCTGGCATGCTTTAGCGAAGGCTTTCCGAAGAAATATCCGGCCAAGGAACTTGAGGAGGCTTGGAAGCTGGTGCTGTTGAACCAGTTCCATGACATCATCCCCGGCTCTTCGGTCAACGAAGTTTACAAAGACAGCGCGATTGACTATGCCGCTGTGGCGCGAATTGGCGCGGGGATTATCGAACAAAGCCTAAAGGCAATTGGCCACAAGTTCGACACCTCCGATATGTCAAGACCCATTGCGCTGTTTCATAACTCTTCGGTTCCAACGCAGGGTGAAATCGATTGGCAAGACGAGGCGGTTCCAACCGCGTTGGAGTGCGAAGATGAGGCATTGCCTGTCCAACTCATCGAGCAGTTTGATGAGCGCAAGCTGATCTTTGCAACGCCGTTGTCAGCTTTGGGAGCCGTTACCGTGGGCGATCTGAACGACGCGACGCCGACTTATAGAGCTCGCCTAAAGGCGAGCAACCGCCGCATTGAGGATAACGAACTCAGTGTCCGGTTTGATAGCCAGGGGCACATCACAAGCATCCAGAGCTTAGAAGATGGAACGGAATTCGTCGAGCAAGGGAAGCTTGCCAACGTGTTTCAGTTGTTCGATGACAAACCACTATTCTGGTCGGCCTGGGACATCGATGCGTACGCGCTTGAAACGGGCCAGGACCTGCTGAAGAGCGAGAGTTTTGAAATCGTGGAGCGGGGTCCTGTGCGGGTTGCCGCCGAAGTAGTAAAGCGTTTTGGGAAGAGCAGGATTCGGCAACGCATTTCCCTAGGCCCGACACCGGGCATCCGGTTCGATACTGAGATTGACTGGCATGAGGAGGACAAGCTGTTGAAGGTTGCTTTCCCGGTGAACGTCAATGCCAGCCGCGCCACTTACGAAATCCAGTTCGGCAATGTGGAAAGGCCAACCCATAACAACACGAGTTGGGATATTGCCAAGTTCGAGGTTTGCGCGCAGAAATGGGCGGATTTGAGCGAGGGCGACCAGGGTGTTGCCCTGCTGAACGACGGCAAGTACGGGCACGACATTAAGGGGAACCTAATGCGCCTTAGCCTATTAAGGTCGCCGAAGGCACCTGATCCGGAGGCGGATATGGGGCTCCATCGCTTCACCTACGTGCTCATGCCTCACTACAACGGTTACCACTATGCTGGAGTCGTGCAGGCTGCCTACGCGCTTAATGCGCCGGTTCGGACCGCGTTCCTTGATCCGAGCAAGGGTGAGCATGCTCAGTTGCCACCGTTCATTGGGTGCGAAGACCGGAACGTTGTGGTCGAGACGGTCAAGCGCGCTGAGGATGGGGACGGGATTATTGTCAGGCTTTACGAGTGCCATAACAGCAGGGGCACCGCCGAGATTTCCTGCGCCCGGAATTTGAAAGGCGCAGCCCTTTGCGACATGGAAGAGCGGGATATCTTGGAATTGGACACTCCGGACAATCTGGTGCGCGTGGATTACAAGCCGTTCGAGATCATTACGTTAAGGCTACGTGTTTGATGATTCAAACCCTTTGCGCCAGTTGTAAATCGCCTGGACGTTTCTTCGCAACTTCAGGAACGAAACCAAACTTATGTAGGGGCAATCTTATTAGGATGCCTCACTCTTATTGCAATGGGTCGCTATTGACATAACGACTCTCAAAATGCTCCCATTTAGATTCAAATATGCTTTCATTATGGCCCCCAGTTCCCGCAACCACCCCAATAAGATCGGGCCCTGCACCCTTTGAGAGCACTCTGATGAATCCGATTCTCTGGGTCAACCGAGTGAATTCCAATCCTCCCAGCTCCTTGGTTACTAAGCCACCTGGTACTTTCCGGTGCGATGTTCCCAACTCTCGTGCTAGCTCGTCTTTTGCCGGGGTGACCTGGCTTCACAGTGCTGGGACTCCAAGAAGACGATTTTGCCGCGTCATAAATAAGCGCACCGAACTTTGTTTCCCAAAATCTGGTGCAAGAGCGGACCGATCGGACTTTGCCGGAGCGATTTTCCAGGCCATCATTGGTAAGCCACTCCAGGTGGCCATTGGCATCCTCTGAGATATCAATCACAGGAGCATTCGTCGGTATTCTGCCCATATAGGATTGATCATCGATTGAATACAATTCGATACCGTCCGATCTTCCTATACAAAGCATCCCACCCGCAATGGAACATGCGAGGGACTCGCCAGAAGCCACCACACTTCTATTCCAGGATGGCGAAAGAAGCGATATGCAGACATAGAAAATTTGAAACATTGCGCAACCTCTAAGCACTTAGCGCCCCTTCGATATCGGAGGACTTGGCTTCTTAATTTTTCTCGGGGGAGCGTTCGGATCATCGTTGTCGTCTCATCGTCTGCCCCGGGTTGGCGCTATCCGGGGAGCAATCGTGCTATGCATGGTCCGAAACCCTTCTTGCCGCCCGACCAATCACTCGCCGGGCCCTTATATCTACGGTGTCGGATCGTTGGAGCAAAAGTACCTTAAAGACGCCAGGGCTCGTCAGAACCCAAAGCTGCCCGCGGGAATCTTCGATGACGGGTCCCTCTCTTCCACAGTTCTCGCCAAGATTCAAACTGTTACCTTCCTTCCAAATCTCCATCGAACCCGCACGAAGCTTTATGACGCTTGATAAGCCGTTTGAAATGGAAATGAGGTCGACAGACTTGTTCGATAGACTTGGAATCGTCGTAAGATAATATGGCCTTTCGCTACCGGCGCTTACTTGTGCAGACTTAAATTTCCAGACACGATGGGGTACAGAATCGTCGCGAAACAGTTGGACATTCCATCGATAGTCTCCCGGGACATCGCCTGGTAATCGCCGAATTGAAACAGAGGACTGTCCGTTCACCGGTGACTTCAAGTCTCCAAGATCGCCAACAATCGGTCCAGACCAAGAATTTTGGAAAGACCAAGTCTTTACCAGAGGAGTTTCCCCAGTTCGGAAACTCTGAATCGATAAGGTCTTGCTAGCCTCAGACAGAAAAAGCTCGGGATCGCCCCACTGCGTTTCATGGAAAAAATCGCAAATCTTATGGTGCCCGGCGTTGGAGACCCTGAGGACTTGCCATCCCTTAGTACCACCCATCGTCAGCAAGAGCAGAGAGCCGCTTTGCCCCGGCCCCATGCCTAGACTGAAAAATGGGAGCAGGAGTGGTTTTCCAGTCTGCGTTATGCGGCCCCTTGATTCTCGATACATCCTTATGGTCGACGACTTATCGTGATTTTCCAAAGTTATAAAAGGTATCGCCCGAAGCGCATATTCGCCAAGGAACCCACGGAGATCCTAGTAACACGGCCATAGCGATTGAAGGTCCTATCATTCATCGCCACATTTGCGAGCATGCACTATCTGCCATCTCCATCCAATGAAAATAAGGCCTAACAGAGCTACTGCCGAAAGAACTTCCTTTGTAGTAATTACCACACCGTCGGATATGGGTCGCTCTTCTTCTTGCGTAGGCTGATCAGAAGTAAGTGCATCGTAAAGGATATTTTGGTCAGCGAGCACTTTAGTTGCCTCTCGAGTTCCGATTTGGAATAAAGCGTGGGCGGCTCCGTACCATGCCATACGATCCTTTGCAACGGGGGTTCTGTCAAGAAATCCCGAGATCAAATGTACGGACCCAGAATCGCGGAGTTCGCCGGCCATGGCAACGGCCATGCCATCCAAGCCCGGCTCCATTTCAAGCGATCTAATGCACTTCAGCAACTGTTCGCTTGGTCTATAGACTCCATTGAGTATTCCGAAATCCAAATCAGTCAAGGCGTTGAGCCTAACAGAATAGGGCTGGTCGCTTTTTGTCAGCTTGATTAGAAAGTTAGGTGAGACTTCGCGGAGCCTGGAATGTAATTGGATAAGGGCATTTATCCGTAGCCTCTCATTATCCTTGCTTGCTCCGTCCGCGATCGTTAATATTGCGTGAAGTGGAGCTTGTGATTCGGTTGCCTTAGAGATCGCCCGGGTCCGTAGGTATTGTCGCGCACGGTTCAGTTCCTCAGCGGAGGAGCTTTGCTGCGCCACGCCTAATGCGGGTAGAGCTAGGACCAGCAGCGCTAATCGTGAATGTTTCATAGAGCCGATGGGTCCGCTTCAGGTGGTCCCCAACGAAGGTCGCATAACTTTAAGTCCACTGCAGTGCCGGCACCTAGCCGGTTAGCGCATTTTGGCAGTCATCCCAGTTCGAAAAAGTGGACACACTGTTATGTGGTCCCCAGTTTTTGAAGTTAACTTGTCCGGATTTGCAAGCCGAAGCGATGGCCAACTCCGGTGGCATCTTCTTCTTTTGATTATGTCCCAAATGGTTAAGCCAATTTCGACCGGCCCTCGATGCTTATTCTCCTCTTCATTAGCTTCTTTGCAGCAACCAGTTGGGTCAAGATATTTTTTGTCTCGGTTCTTTACGCCCCACTTGAGGATCTCAACAATGCCGTTAGGACCATCCTTGTATATGTCCAGCATTTCTTGACCTGACAAAACTGAGGAGAAAGGACGTCTTCATTGAAATGTTCCGGTAGATTGCCTGCAAATTGTGAACGTTGACGCCTGAAGGAATCAACTTGAATCGCCGAAGTCCTTTGGAACCATGACTTGAAGGCCGCCAGGCACGCTCTTGAAAGTCAGGGGCGTGCGCCTGACGATTTCGCCATCGACGGTTACGTGCTTCTGGGGCGCCGCCTCAAGCTTTCCGCTCGAGAGGGAATAGGCGCGCACCTCCGGTAAGTCTCCCTGATGCCCTCCCCGCATGTGAAGAGCCATCTTGAGAAACGCTGCGCGGCCCGTTCCTTCCAATGCATAAACTTCAAGCTTGCCGTCTGTGATACTCGCGGTTGGCGAAAGCAGGAAGGGACCGGCGTGGAATCGGCCGTTGCCAATTACCACTTGAAGGGTCTTGAAGGTTTCCACGCCCTCTTGGGTGGTCAACTTGGCTTCAAAGGGTCTGACCAAGGTAAGAGCTTTCATCAAGGCGAACGCATAAACCATGCGGCCCAGCTTCCGCTTGGCGTCATCTGTTAGCTGCGCAGCGATCGCTGTCGTCAAGCCA
>JBBQMJ010000229.1:0-5950 GCA_038328815.1 Fimbriimonadales bacterium
TCAAAGAGCGGCTGGCCATCAGAATCTCACGATTGCTGGTCTTAGCTACCAGCTGAATCCCGTGTTAACAGTCCAAAGCGATACGCTCAGTGGCAGCAACAACTACACCACCTTTGGATTCACGTACAGTCCGAACGCCAGGCTTTCCATCAACCCAGCCCTTTATATGGCGAACAGCGCTGACCACAACCTTTACCCATACATGGTAGTGAGCTATACGATTCAAGCCTTCAAAGGCTAAGAGGCGATTCGCTCTTCTTCGTCCAAAACGACGCGACTGAAGGTTATCCCATGGGTCGGGAAACCGCTCAAGTCTCTCTCGAAAACCTTCGATCTCACAGCTAGCGGCAACCACCGGCCATCCGAATGTTTCACGCGATAGCTAAGTTCAAGCTCCTCGTCTGCACGAAGGGCACCGATTTCGGCTTGAAACGACATGACCTTGGTCATATCGTGCGGATGAACTAGGCTTGACGTAATCCCGTCACCCATTGAATCGATTTGCTCACGAGTGTAGCCAAGGAATGCGGTGAAGTTACGATTTGCGTAAACGTTACGCTTTGTCCTTAGATCAAAAATCGTGATGATTTCGGGCGATGCTTGGGCGACCCTCTCAATCAGGTCCCGGCGTTCCTTCAGCTCTTGCTCATATCGAACTTGCTCGGAAATGTCTCGTGAAATCGTCGAGAGATATTCCGGCTCATTCGCCTTGTTCTTATGGCAAACCATGACGACCGAAACTGGTATCTCCCAGCCAGAATGGTCATAGACTGCAGAGGTGCCTTGCCAGTATCCATGCTCGATCGCCTCTGGAATGGCCTTCCCCATCAATTCTGAAGTGGCCCATTCGGGCCTTATGCCGTTCGTGTTGACTTCTTCGATAGGCGTGCCAGGCGAAATGTTTAGGAGTTGACCGGCCGCCGCGTTTACTGCAACGATTTCACCGCTTACCTTGCGGCTGATGATGAAGTCAGGGGTCGCGTTGATGATAGCCAGCAGTCGCTCATTTTTAGCCACCAATTGCCGTTGCTTTGTTATATCCTCCACTAGGCCGACGTAACCCAAACCTTCGCCATCACTGAGTAAGCAAGATGCCCGCAGCGTCACGTCAACGACGGTGCCGTCTGGGCGCCGATAGCGTCGTTCAGATTTGAGCGGCTGCTTGAGCGCAATTGCCCCGGTCCACTCTCGGACTACGGACGCGCGGTCTTCTTCAAATAAGCACGTTTGCCACCCTTTCCCCAATACTTGGTCATTTGTCAGCCCGACAATCTCTTGGTAAGCCCTGTTCGAGTAAACGCAATCGCCATTGGCATCCGTGAGGAACACGCCAAGAGGCGAGGAATCGCTCATGGTCCGAAAGAGCGTTTCGCTTGCTCTGAGCTGCTTTTCGACTGTCTTACGTAGTTCTATTTCCCGCTGGAGGTGGTTACTAACCTCGCGCTCTGCGTCCAGCTTTCTATCGCCTTCTGCACCCATCATCGTCGCGACGATTTCGTTTCTGGTTGTGGCGCCCGTCTTGGTTCGCATCCGCTGCCAATAAGTGCGAATCATCGCCGAGCTAATCCCGACGAGGTTCGCTATTTCTTTATCTGAGAGGCCGGATGCAGACAACCCTAAAACCCGTTCCTCTTGCCGCGAGAGCCTAATATCTGCCATTGCTGAACGAAGTGTCGGTTCAAAATGCCCTCGACGATACTTGGGATCCGATTACAAATTTTAGACCTTTCGGGGGACCCTGACATCCACATGAGGAAGTCCGAATTTAAATGAGGCTTAGAGCCAGCTCAGCGGTCTTCGTAATTGCGTCCTCTGGCCCAAGCAGAGTTTCAAGCTCTTTAAAGGCCTGCAACTGCTTTTCGTACTCAGGCCCGTTGCTAAGGAGGCCCTTCACCAGGATTGCAAGGTCGGCAGGATTGATATCGGAGTTGGCAAGTTCCGGAACAACTGGCCTCTGAAGTAAAATATTGGGGAGGCTGATGAATTGGTTCCGCAGCCCCATAAGCTTGGCTTCCAGAAGCATGCCGCCGCTGATTTTGTAGACGACCACCATTGGGCAGGAACACAGAGCCGCCTCCAGCGTTGCCGTACCTGAGCAGACGACTGCGGCCTTTGATCTCGATAGCACTCCGTAGGTGTCGGATTCTGTGAAGATATCATCCATTCGCCCAGAGCAATTCCTCCAGAACTCCATCAGCCAATCCTTGTGAAGCGACGACGCCACAGCGAACTCAAACTTTTCGGGTCTGCCCTTTATTGCCTCCGAAATCAGAGGTAGGTTGAGCTCAATCTCGTGCTTCCGGCTACCCGGTAGCACGGCAAGAGTCTCGCGGTGGAAAGTGGCCAACACTTTCTCTTTGATCAGTTGCCGGATTGGATGTCCGTACCAATGCACGTTCGCCCCCGCTTTCTTCAGCATCGCTTCCGACCACGGAAAAGGCGTTGAAATCGCGTCGGTCACCAATGGCAAGTCGCTACCATGCCGGTCTCTACGCCACGAACCGGGCGGCATGAAATACAAAACCTTCCAACCCATGCGCTTCGCGTGTCTGGCCAACTTGACATTCACATAGCCGAAGTCGATTGCGATGAGGAGCCCACATCCTGGCCCAATCGCCCTTTTAGCAGCACGAAGTCCCTTCACAACACGTAGCGCGACCTTTAGCGCTTGGGCAATGCCGATGGCTCCCCATTTTGCTGAGTCAGCAATGATGTGAGCGCCCGACTCACGAATATGCGTCGAGCCTAACGCTTCAATTGGTATGTCGGCCTTAAGACCGAGGCGACGCATTTCTCTTAAGAGAGCCCCACCATATACGTCGCCAGATGCCTCTCCTGCGGAAAGGAACAGCTTCATCTCTGATCGCCGCGACCGTTCTTACCCTTAAACCTACGCTCCTCGAAGCGCAGCAGATATTCAATTTCAGGCGTGTGAGCAACTTCGCGTTGTACTGTCTCCAAAGCGTGAGTTAAGCCAAGTTGCGACTTATAAAGCAGCTTGCAAGCCTTGTGAAGCGCAAGGCGAGATTCAGAAGTCACACCCTGGCGCCTAAGGCCCACGGCGTTGATATCCTTGACCTCTTCCTGTGCGCCATCCACGAGTGTAAACGGTGGAACGTCGCGAGTCACCTTGGTGTAGCCACCAACCATTGCGACCTTGCCGACGCGCACAAACTGATGGATTCCCACCATGCCGCCGATATTCGCGTACTCCTCAATCGTCACGTGTCCCGCTACTCCAACACTGTTGGCCATTGTTACCCAGTCCTGAACGGTCACGTTGTGCCCCAGATGGCAGTAAGCCATGAAGTAGCAGTGATTACCGACGACTGTCGCGCTTCCTTCGCCCGTTGCCCGGTGGATGGTCACGTACTCGCGAAAGATATTGTGATCGCCAATTCGGAGATAGGTTGGCTCACCTTTATACTTCCGGTCCTGCGGATCGCCACCGAGGATGACGCCCTGACCAACGTAGTTATGCTCGCCTATCTCCGTGCCCTTGCGGACCACAGCATGGGAATGCAGCACGGAGCCGCTACCAATTCGGACCCCCTCTTCTACCAAACAGAAGGGCCCTATTTCCACGTCGGAGGCGATGTCTGCGGAACTGTCGACGCAGGCCATCGGGTGGATTTTTGGCAAGCTACTGGTTCCTGTCCGCAAGCTTAAATGTCATCTCCATTGTTGCGACGATCTCTTCATCAACGGTGGCAACGCCCTTAAATCTTCCGACGCTTCCGCGCATCCAAAGTAGCTCGACGGTTGAAACCAATTGGTCGCCGGGGACTACCTGACGACGAAACTTCACGTTGTCGATCGCGCCAATCAAAGGAAGTTTGCCCTTGTGATCTGGACTGGTCAGCAGCATAACCGCCCCGGCCTGGGCCATTGCCTCGATAATAAGTACGCCCGGCATAATCGGCCGTCCAGGATAATGCCCCTGAAAGAACTCCTCGTTCATCGTGACATTCTTGAGGCCTTTGAGTTGTTTTCCCGGATCCATCTCAAGGATGCGGTCGACAAGCAGCATCGGATAGCGGTGCGGCAGATGCTGCAGTATTTCTTCGATATTTACCAAGCGGGTAATCCTTTCGTGCGTTTGATGGCTAAGGGTATACCCGCCTTACGGTTGGCTACGTGGCGGAATAGAGAGTTGTGAGCTTAGCGCGGAGGCCTAAACATCGTTTCTTGACGGTGGTAATCGGTAGTCCCATCTCAGCTGCGACTTCTGCATAGCTGTCATGCAAGCTCGTAGTCTGCTTCAAGGCAGCCCTCCAGGCATCGTAGGTGGCAAGTAGGTTGCCATCCAGCTTAGATCTGAAGTGGGTTAGCGCCACGTCGGCAAGAATGTCGTCCTCGGCCATCGTACCGCTGGCCGATTCGAACGTCAGCTCTGTGGATGAGGGAATCTCCCGGGCGTTGCAGAACTTTCGGGCACGGCTGTAGAAAACGGAGTCGCATGCCTTGTAGATATAGCCCTTGGCGTATTCAAAATCGACAAACTTATCGAGGTTTGGAACGCCGTTCTTGAAAACTTTGATGAAGACTTCGTTTAGAAGCTCATCGGCCATATCGGCGCCATGCTTCTTACGAAGATGCTTCCACGCATGAGGGGCAAGGTTGGCCCACATGCGCTCCATCGCTTCGCGGTCGCCACGTGCTGCCTTGTCGGCCAGCATCGCAAATGGCGCCATCGATTCAGATGATAGGGGCATCAGCCGCCGGATCGCTCAGTTGCCCAAGCGGCAAGCGGTATTAGCGAAATCGCCAGTAAGGCGAGTCTCAGCATCACTCGATTCATTTTCATGGCATGTTGCTCCGTTCTCTCAAATAGCTTGCTAACGGTTTCATATACGGCCGCGCACGTACGAATGATACGACATACGCAGAATCTGCGCTAGTTGCGGCGGCAATTCGCTCCCTGACGGTGTTCGGCTCTTTTAACCTATGGAAGACCAGGGCCTCTCTTAAGAGTCTTGCGACGATCATTTTAGATCTCGTCCCTGGATCGAGGAGCGCGCGTGACTGTTGGAAACAGGATGCAGCCCTTCGCAGGTTCGTATTTTCGTCGCCGGTTTGAGCCAGGGTTTCGTAGTCGTCCCCCAAGTTGAACCAGTGTCGCGACTCTTCGAAAGCGAGCGCCTCAAGAGGAACATCTTCTGTCGTCGGCGCCAGTACAGCTTCTGGAGTTAGCCCCAGACGTTGATTCTCCAGCCCTCTGACGGTCGACAAGGTCAGGCTCATGAGCTCTTCACGGGAGCAATCGACGGACAGCGCATATGCCTCAAGGAACGTGCGGTGGTTGAACCAATAGGTTGGGTACTTCTCCTTCACTCCAAGGGAAAGCGAGAGGGCGGTATCGATATCGCCCGCTTCAAGTGCGTCTGCCGCCTTGTAGTGCAGGGCCATCGCCTGTTCATCGGTGAGTGGCGGGTAGGCAACGTTACGCTCGACGAGGATAAATTCCGCTTGCTGCGGGCGCTCGTCGTGCAGGCTGGCGTCCTCAGCCGAATCCTGCGCCGGATCGGCGAGGTTCTTCCGAAGCCCAAGCTTATGCATTCGGAACCTATTCATGGTTACCGGTGGATTTGCGACCATCCAATGTTTTCAACGCCGCGTGGAGGCGATCTAGGACCACATTTCAATTCTTTGCTGAATTGTAATTCTGGAGCGGAGCAAAGGCGAAGCGATAGAATCTGCCATCAGCCGCAGCGTTAAGGGGTGCCATGTGGCAGATCCTATCGCTTTGCTCCAGGTTGACCAAACCAGAAAATAGCCTCCAAGGAAATCCCTGGAGGCTATTTTAAAGCGCGATTCCACTAGGCTGAAATCTTCGAAGCGAGAGCCGTGTCCAGTGGAACGCCGGGGCCCATCGTTGAGCTGATCGTGATTGTGTGGATGTACTTGCCCTTAGCCGTTGCTGGCTTGGCCTTCAAAACCGCGCCGAGCG
>JBBQMJ010000230.1:0-5940 GCA_038328815.1 Fimbriimonadales bacterium
CTGCTTGGCTTAGAAAGAACAGGCAAAAGCCGGCGATCACGATGTCGTAACACTTGGGCGCTAGCTGCAACGCCTGAAAGCTGGATTGAACTAACGTTGCCCGCGCGCCATCTGGGAGTCGTTTTTGCAGACGCTCTAGAGCTTCGGCCTGCACATCGATTCCCGTAACTCCCAGGCCCTTGCCAATCAGGTGGGCGACGCCGTGGCCAATGCCGCAACCTAGCTCAAGCGCCCGGAGGCCAGGTTTCAAGTGAGGCTCGATAAGGCTGTAAGTCGGATGGAGCGGCTTGCTCTCCATCGCCTGGTAATACTCGGACCACTCATCGTCGGTCCGCGAGGTGCTCATTTCCACTTTTCTAGCATGGCACGCCGGTACACTTCGAGCCTGTGGACGAAGGGCATATTGGTGTTGACGAGAGTGGAAAGGGCGATTTTTTCGGCCCGCTGGTAATTGCTGCTTGCTTCGTGGGGCCAGAGCATCTGGCCGAACTTGACGGGGTCAAAGATTCCAAGAAGCTCACCGACCCCATGTCATTGAGGCTTGCCCAGCAGATCAAACGCCATTGCCCTCATTCGGTTATAGCCATTGGCCCGACAAAGTACAACGAACTTTATTTGAAGTTCCGAAATCTGAACAAGCTGCTCGCCTGGGGGCACGCCCGTGCAATTGAGAACGTGCTTGAATTGCGCCCATGTAAGCTTGTCATCTCCGACCAGTTTGCGGACCCCGCTGGACTAAAACGCCAGCTCTTCGAAAAGGGAAAGACGATTGAACTTCAATCTATGGTCAGGGCTGAGGCGGATATCGCTGTCGCTGCGGCTTCGATCCTAGCCAGGGCCGAGTTTTTGAACCGACTGGCCTCTTTGGGCACTGAATTTGGAATTCAATTGCCAAAAGGCGCGTCGCCGCCAGTGCTTGATGCTGGGGCTAAGTTTGTGATGAAATATGGGGCAGAAGCGCTGACGAAGGTTGCGAAGACCCACTTCAAGACTTATGGGCAGGTCCTGGCTCGAGCAAGCGCGTGAGTTGAAGCATCTCCGATAGTTTCTTATCAGCCGGATAGGTTTCGGCTAGCAGCTTTAAGGCCTCCAGTTCCACCGGGCGCCACGGGTAAGGCGGAGCGAGCGGCATCGCCAATGCTGTTTGAACCTCTTTCGCGGCCTCGAATGCCATGCCGCTGCCCTTCAGATGGCAATAGGCAAGCAGATAGTGAAGCATCGCCATTTCCTGATGCCGTAGCGCTTCGTCAATCCACCGCACCGAGTCTTTGATCAGCCCATGAGCGATGAGCTGGCAGGCGACATTCACGAAGGATTCTGGATTTTCGTCGAGCGAATCGAGCAACGGGCTTTTGTCGCGATCCATCGATTGGGGTTGGCCAAGGAATGCCTCCGCCCTTAGGAGTGGCTCAAGAGGAGCTAGGAAATGCGCGTTTGGGAGGTCGTTTTGATCCTGTGCCTCATCGCCGGTAAGCCGCGCCGCGGCCGCTTTTGCCCACCACGTGAGGTGGTCTTCAGCGTTATAGAGCAGGGCACTCTCGAACTCCATCCCGGCTTCCTGAAACCGGCCCGCCGCCAAGTGGTCCATCCCAAGAAATAGATGGGCTTGATGCTTGAGGGGTGGCTCAAATGCCGCCCTTTGAAGTGCTTTGGTCGGTAGGCCTTGAGGCAAGACGGCGGGCGGAGGCGCATCGGCAACGACCGCGCTCCAAATTGCGAGTTCCTCTAATGCGCCTTCCGACCTCAAGATTTCGGTCTTCTGAGTGTCTCTGATCAAAACTGCATCAGGGGCTTGATCCAGAGCCATTGTGGTCACTACGCCGGGGGAGAGGTTGGCTGGGCTCGAAAGCGTGGCGCCGCCTGCCAACAGAAAGACTTCGTGGCTAGGTCTGCCCTCGATGGAACGTAGGCTGAGGGTCTGATCGACGCTTCCAAAGTAAGCCTCCGGCGAAGCTCCTGCCAAGTTCGGAACTCCGGCTAATGGTTGAATTCTAACGCTCCAGACGTCAAGTTGGCGAGGACCGAGCTGTTTATCTAGCCTGGCGGCGAATCTATTGAGGCAGGCTTCCTCTCCCGCATAGGAGGCACTATCCATCGGCTCATCGCCCGGCCAAAGCGCCAACCCGCAAGCCTTCTCAGGATCGAACAGCAAGACGCCGCTATTAGACTGCTCGAAATAAGCCAATCCTTGGAAGGCGACTACAACTGAAGGATCATAGTCAAATGCTCTGAACGAACGGTTGAAAGCCCGGACTTGACATTCAAGCTCCATCCGATCTGGCGACAGGCTATAGCGGATGGTTAGGCCGATATCCGATCCTGAATCGACTTCTCCGATCCAGACGGCGGCGCTTTCTCCCTCGTCACCGGCTTCCTCAATTTGGAACGAAGACGACCCCATGGAATTAGAGCGATCTTCATCTCTACTCAGGCGTACCTGTATTCCGTGCGAAAGCGAGGCTCCTCGAGCATCACCTGGCTTTGGAGTGAGGGCATCGGGCAGGGGGAGGATGTCTTTGTTGAAATGCTTGTCGATCAAGCGGACGATCCGACCACCGAGATCGGGCGCGATCACCACAATGAGATGGTCGTTTTCCAGCGTGATCACGCGAAACTTGCGTTTTTCGACCTGGCCAGTAGTTCGTAACAACGGCAAAGGGTAGGAGCGTGCGAAGAGTGCTGGCTTGGACGGATTGGGAGCTTCGGCCTCGAGCAATCCAATACTCAATTCAATCCAGTCTTCAAAAACCTCGCTGGGCATGGCCGGAGGTGGAGGTTACCCGCTGGGCTACAATGACCTTATGTCGCGAGAGCTCACCGGCCCTGCTCTCATCATCAAGTGGGTGGGCATACCGGTTGGTTTGGCCTTGCTGGGCTACTTCGTGATCGGCCCCAGATATGGTGCCGAGATTCAAACGAATTTGGCCAAAGCCGAGAAATCGGTCACTGGTAGTAAGCCAGCGCCCCCGCCTCCCGACACGCCTACTGACGATTCAAACACGGTACCCCAGACCGCAGCCCCAACCCAGGTGGCCACAACTGGCCCGGAGATGGAAGTCACCGCGCGTCCGCTTACAAAGCCCAGGCGTAAGATTCGCAAGCACAAACCGAAGGCGGAGACCATTGTTGTCGATCCAGGCTCCGACGCGACGCCGGTGCAGCCGGTAGCTCCTGAAGGCGGCGACAGCCCAACGACGACCGGCGGCGACGGCCAAGGCGGCTAGGCCCGATGGCTGTTTCGTTGGGATGTGTCTTTCCGAAGTCCGGGTGAGAAATCTCGAAGTCAGAGTTAATTGGTTGTGGCTTGCGAGAGTATCCGGAACGGCGGCACGACCCATCACCCCGCCTACTCGCATCTTCTACGGCGCTGCTAGATATGAAAGTCGACATTTAATCCCAGTGCTCGATCCCTCACACAGAGTTCGGGCTGACAGTCCCAACGAAAATGATGCGGAAAAGCAGCCTCGTTCCTCCTACGGTCGGTTCGTCAGATCCCGAAAATCGTTTCCGCAGTTTTCGTCGTGACCCGCTCACATTCATCCGGCAGTACTCCCATCGTTGATGCCAGGGCATCGTTGATGAACCTTAGGTAGGCGGGCTGGTTCTGTTTGCCACGATACGGAACCGGCGGCAAGTAAGGGCTGTCCGTTTCAAGTACCAAGCGATCCAAAGGGATCGTTCGCAGGGTGTCGCGCAACTCTCCGGCAGTCTTATAGGTTACCGGGCCGTTGACGCCGAAATATGAGCCAAGGGTTAGAGCCCGCGTGGCGTCGTTGACGCTCCCGGCGAAGCAGTGAAATAAATATCTGCTGTGGTTTGGACGCCCTTCCAGCACTCCCAGGAGCTCCTCATAAGCTTGGCGGCAATGAAAGATCACGGGCTTGCCAAGGTCTTCGGCAAGGTCTAGTTGATCAGCGAGAGCCCGGTACTGCCGCTCCTTTGGGGCAGCGTCCCGATAGAAGTCCAACCCAATCTCGCCAAATCCTACGACTTTGGGATGCTTTAGAAGCTCTGCCAATTCTTTCAGATCGTTCGTTTGGTAGGCGCCCGTGTAATTCGGATGAAAGCCGACGGCGGCATAGACGCCTTCGTGGGCCTCAGCAATCTCAATTGCCCTCCGGCCCGCCTCAAAGTCGACACCGATGATAATGAGCTTGTCAACACCTGCCGCCTTAGCATGGTCAATTGCTACGGCAGGATCTGGAAAATGCTCCTCGTCATTGAGATGGCAGTGGGTGTCGATCATTGGACCGTCGCTTCCAAAATGAGCGGAATCAGGTGCCCAATCGCCTCGATTCCCTGTCTCGCGCCCTTTGGCGAACCTGGCAAATTGACGACCAGCGTCTCACCGATCATCCCGGCGACACCTCGTGACAGATAGCTTTTCGGCGTATGCTCCAGCCCCTTCAAACGCATGAGTTCGCTGAGGTTATCGGCCCGACGATCGAGCAACATCAAAGTGGCCTCCGGAGTAACGTCTCTCTTCGAAAAACCCGTTCCACCTGTCGTGAAAACAGCTGCGCAGCGATCTGCCATTCCTCGGAGAGCAAGGTGAATGTGCCTCTGGTCATCTTCGCAAATCTTGCGCTCAAAGTTCGAATAACCCAGCGCACGCAGCGCCCTTTCCGCCTCCGGCCCGCTCTCGTCAGTTGCGTCGGTGCGGGTGTCGCTAACCGTTAAAATGCCGATCAGCGTGTCCAATCGCTCTTGCCTCCACTTTTCTCGAGGAGCTTAATATCGGTAAGCACTAGATCAGGATCGACTCCTTTGAGCATGTCGATTAGCGTGACGCCTGCAATCGCCACGGCGGTGTACGCTTCCATCTCCACCCCTGTCCGCGCACTCGTTTTAGCCGTCGCTGTGATCCTCAGCCCGTTTGATTCAAGGCGAACTTTGACGTCCATGAAACTGAGAGGCAATGGGTGGCAAAGTGGTATTAGATCCGAACATCGCTTCCCCGCCATGACCCCAGCGACTTCTGCTACCGTGATCGCGTCCCCTTTCGGCAAGCTAGCAAGGGCCGCTCTGTGAGATTCCTTGATGACCAATAAGCCTTCAACAACAGCCTGCCGGTGCTTCGACGCCTTCGCGGTAACATCGACCATCGTCGGCTTGCCTACCGCATCAACATGCGAGAGCTTATTCATAGCCTGAGTCTACTGGGTGGTAACGAACCAGTTTAGCTAGCGATGCACAGAGAACGGTCAAACTCCGCGCGAGCAATCTCCCGTGCGCGGTGCAATCGAGACTTCACTGCGGGAAGACTTAAGCCGAGTTTAGCCCCCACCGCTTTCAAATCAAGATCTTCAATCTCGCACATAACGTAAACCTCTCGATAGATGGGCGGAATACGCGCAATCGAGGTCCTTATGCAATCTTTGAGCGCCATTGATTCTGCATTTTCGGAATTCCGTGAAGACAGCATATCTTCGAACCACGAGCCATCGGAAATTGAAGCCACCTTCAGAAGGGACTCATGGTTCATGATCTTGAAGCAGGCTCGTCTGGCGATAATTGAGAGCCAAGCCTTGAAGGATTCGTCGTCCTTCAACTGGTTAGAAGACTGAAAGGCTTTGACCAAAGCGTCTGCAAGGGCGTCCTCGGCATCTTCACGATTTCCGCAAAGCCTTAACATCTGCCTATACACGGCGTCTTTATGGCGATTCGCCAGGCGTTCAAAGTCGATAACTTGATTCTACATTGCGCGTTCGTGGGCGATGCTGTTTGATCTGCGTTCCAACATGTAATAGAGCACAGGAACGGCGAATCTCGAGATCAAGGTGGAGGCTACTTCGCCCGCTATCAGCGCAATGGCAAGACCCTGAAAAATCGGGTCGAACAGGATGACGGTCGAGCCAACCATAACTGCTGCGGCTGTTAACAACATCGGCCTAAACCTCGTAGCCCCAGCCTCTACCACGGCGTCTTCTAAGGAGCTTC
>JBBQMJ010000231.1:0-5929 GCA_038328815.1 Fimbriimonadales bacterium
TAACGGCGTTGGCGTACCAGCATCTGGGCGTCAAGCCACCGGCGAACACGCCGATCCTTGATCTTTAGGCTTTGCGTGCGTGCATGAGGATTCTCTTGAACGTGAATAGGTGCGGCCGCGTGTCCTTAAGCCGCTCCATCAACCGCTCACGATAATCGGCCAGGAACTTCTCGTAGGTTTCGGGGCTAAGAGTGCGCTTGTAGTCTAGCAAGAATGTGCCTTTGACCCACTCCAGCACCTCGTCGCGAGAAGGGAGATGATGAAGATAGATCTGCATTCTGAGGTTCACGTGCTCGAAGCCGAGTTGGTCCAGAAGGGCAGCATACTGCTCCAGCGAACGGACATTCTCCTCAGTCCGGCTACGTGCTAAGCCCCTGTAGGGTTCCTCCGTCTCAAGGTCGAATGCAACCGTCTGCGAAGGGTGTTCTCGGTTGCAAGGAATCTGGATTGCGAGTTGGCCGTTTCGCCTGAGAATTGTGGCGACTCTTTCGAAAAGCGCTTCGTGGTTGGGTACCCATTGAAATGCAGCGTTTGAAAAGACGAGATCGTACAACTCTCGCCCCTCAATTGATTCGATGCCTTCATTCTTAAATGAAAGCCCACCTACTGCATGCGTCCTTGCGCTATTCAGCATGGTTTCTGAGCTATCGATACCTAGCGTCTCGCGCGCAAGCAACCGTAAATGCAGTTCACGCGTTAGCTCCCCGGTTCCGCAGCCAAGATCAATGCACCGCATTCCCTCGCTTGGTTGGACCATGGCGAGTAAGTCATAGAATGGCTGAGACCGTTGCGCTTTGAATTTCTCGTACTGGCCAACATCCCATTCGCCCGCAGCGCTCATAAGACTATAGGGCCAGTCACTCTATCCTTAAATACATGATTCATAGGGAGATTTTAACCTGAACTAATTCGGCGATAATCGGGGCATGTTTGACGAGTCTCCCGACGTTGCTTGGCAGCTTCGTTTTGGCGCCGCACCACCCTCTAACCTATCTGCCCTCGGCAAGTTTCTGAATCACCGCTCTGTTCGAAAGTATAAGACTGAGCCGATACCAGAGGACACCATCAGGGGCTTGATTGGGGCCGCGCAGAGCGCTGCGACTAGCAGTAGCCTCCAGTTGTGGACGGCCATTTCCGTGCAAGAACCTGATCGGCGCGAGGCGATTGCCAAGCTCTGTGATCCCAACGAGCAGGTACGTACATGCTCCTGGTTCTTTGCTTTCTGCGCTGATCACTACCGCCTTCGCCACGCGGCGTCTGCGGTTGATGAAGGGGCACTAGGTCTGGATTACACGGAGTTCTACACGATGGCGGTCATTGATGCGACGCTTGCCGCAGAGCGCATGGTCTGCGCGGCGGAATCGTTGGGCATCGGCATCTGCTACATCGGCGGACTTCGGGACCATCCGGAAGGAGTCAAAGAGCTGTTGGAGCTTCCTGAGGGCATGTTTGGTCTGTTTGGACTCTGCTTGGGCTGGCCCGCGGAGCCGTTGGCCGCTGAGATTAAGCCTAGGCTCAGTCCTGAGGCGATTTGGCACCGCGAACTATATAACCGCGAACCGGAGATCGAGGAGTACAACGCCCGCATGTTGAAGTTTTACGTTGACTCGAAGATGAGCGGGGAGTTCAACTGGTCGAAGCGATGCGGAAGGCGAGTTGACGAGCATCATCTCGGGGGCAGGGAGACTCAGAAGGAGTTTATCGAAGCACAAGGATTTGCGAATAGATGATTCGTGCCGCCGTTCCGCGATTTCCAGCGCAAGGGCGGCTTTCGGAACGGCGGCACGAACCATCCCCCACCTATTGGTGCCTAACCAAGGACGTGAGACCCACCTGACCAATTGTCAAGCAGCCTATCTAGAGCAGCGACCTCAACACGTACTGCAGGATGCCACCGTTTTGGTAGTACAGCGCCTCCTGCGGAGTATCGATTCGCACTTTTACTTTGAATTCGCGCGAGTTGCCGCTGTCGGTCACTCGCACTGTTAGCTCCTTGCCATCCTTGAACTCGATTGCCACCGCTGCCGATAGACCTATGAGGTCGTACGTCTCCGATCCCGTCAGCTTCAGGGAAGCTGCGCTTTCGCCGTTCACGAACTCAAGCGGCACGATGCCCATGCCAATCAAGTTTGATCGGTGGATACGCTCGAAGCTTTGGGCGATGACCGCCTTTATGCCAAGCAAATAGGGGCCTTTAGCCGCCCAGTCACGGCTGGAGCCGGAGCCATATTCCTTGCCCGCAATGACCATAAGCGGCGTGCCCGCCGCCTGATATTGCATGGACGCGTCGTAGATGGTCGTTACTTCGCCTGTCGGCAGATGGGTGGTGAAACCGCCTTCCGTGCCAGGGGCAAGCTGGTTTCGCAAACGCACGTTAGCGAAGGTGCCTCGAACCATCACCTCATGGTTGCCACGCCGGGAGCCGTAGGAGTTGAACATCGAGACCGGCACTCCCTTGTCCGTCAAGTAGCGGCCAGCCGGCGAGTTCAGCTTGATGCTTCCCGCTGGAGAGATGTGGTCAGTTGTGACGCTGTCGCCAAGCATCGCCAGCAGCCTCATTCCGCTTAGGTCAGCAACACCTTTTGGCGCTTCTTTCGACATTCCGTCGAAGTAGGGCGGATTTTTTACGTAGGTGGAATCTGGCACCCAGTTGAACACATCCGAGTTTGCGACGGCGATGTCGATCCACTTCTGATCGCCTTTGAAGACGTCCCTATAGTTGTCCTTATAGAGCTCGGTCTTGACCGCCTTGGCATTAGTTTCGGCGACTTCTTGCTGAGTCGGCCAGATGTCTTTTAGGTACACCGGCTCGCCATCGCTACCGATCCCCAAGGCGTCCTTGGTCAGATCGATCTCCATTGTGCCCGCTAAGGAATAGGCGACCACGAGCGGAGGCGACATTAGGTAGTTGGCCTTGACGTCTTGGTTGATGCGTCCCTCAAAGTTTCGGTTGCCCGAAAGCACGGAGGCGACGACGATATTCCGATCCGTAATTGCCTTGCTGATCTCATCGGGCAATGGGCCTGAGTTGCCAATGCATGTCGTGCAGCCATAGCCAACCACGTTGAACTTCAGCTTATTCAGATAAGTCATGAGGCCGGCTTTTTCTAGAATGTCGCTGGCAACACGCGAGCCAGGCGCCAACGAGGTCTTGACCCAAGGCTTAGGCCGTAAACCCCGCTCAACTGCTTTCTTGGCGACGAGGCCGGCGGCCGTCATCACGCTTGGATTCGAGGTGTTTGTGCAACTTGTTATTGCCGCGATGACGATGGAGCCGTGGCACAGCATGTCGGCGGCCATGTTCGCTTCCTGAGTCGCCGCATCTGGCGCCTCCATAACGGCTGTCGCTCCTGGGGATGCAACCAGAGCTGCATGGGCGGTTGGGAGGGGGCCAAGAACCCTATCCAGCACCTTGCCAACAAGGCTCTTGCCTTCGTCGCCCATTTGGCCCTTGAACCCTTCATCGAAGTTCTTGGCGATCTCACCGAGGAGCAGACGGTCCTGCGGACGGCGGGGGCCAGCGACGCTGGGTTGAACGGTCGCTAGGTCTAACTGAAGGGTGTCGGTGTACTCAGCTTCCGGAGTGTTCTCGTCGTGGAAGAGTCCCTGCTCCTTCATATAGGCTTCGGTCAGCGCAACTTGGTCGGCCGGTCTGCCCGTGAGCTTCATGTAGCTGATTGTCTCGGCGTCGACGGGGAAGATTCCGCAGGTCGCTCCGTATTCCGGCGCCATGTTGCCAATCGTCGCCCGGTCTGCCAAAGGCAGATGGGCAAGGCCGGGGCCATAAAACTCTACGAACTTGCCGACGACGCCCTTCTTGCGGAGCATCTCTGTGACGGTGAGAACGAGGTCCGTAGCCGTAGTTCCTTCAGGCAATCTGCCCGTGAACTTGAACCCGATCACTTGCGGGATCAGCATGCTGACCGGTTGGCCAAGCATGGCCGCCTCGGCTTCAATGCCGCCGACGCCCCAGCCGAGGACGCCGAGTCCGTTGATCATGGTGGTGTGCGAGTCGGTGCCAACGAGGGTGTCCGGATAAGCGGCCTTCGTGCCGCCTTCGTCCTTCACAAAAACCACTCGGGCGAGGTGCTCCAGGTTCACTTGGTGGACAATTCCCGTGTTTGGCGGTACCACTTTGAAGTTTTTCAAAGCCGACTGCCCCCATTTCAAAAACTCATAGCGCTCCTGATTTCTTTCGAATTCGAGGTCGCGGTTAATGAGCAGCGAAGCCTCGCTTCCGAACGAGTCCACTTGCACCGAGTGGTCGATGACCAGCTCAACCGGCTGCAGTGGGTTGATCTTTTTGGCGTTGCCGCCAAGTTTGGTGACGGCGTCTCGCATTGCGGCGAGGTCTACCACGCAGGGTACGCCGGTGAAGTCCTGCAACAAAACCCTTGCCGGAGTGAACGAGATTTCCTCGCTGGGCTCTGCCTTTGCGTTCCATTTGGCAAGGGCTTCCACGTCCTCTTTGAGGGTGGCCACGCCATCTTCGGTGCGAAGCAGGTTTTCAAGAAGGATCTTGAGTGAGTAGGGGAGCCGTTTGACGGAGTAGCCGTGGTTGTCGAGGGCGTCCAGCCTGTAAATCACGTATTCCGAAGAACCGGATTTAAGAGTCGCCCGAGCATTAAACGAATTCATAGTCGCCTCCTTAGGTCATGCTCCCCCGGCGGAGGGCGCTCCGGCAGGATGGCGAGGGAGGGTTACTGTTGTTTTATACCACTGTTGGCGAAATCGGGTTGGTTTCGCCTAGAAATTGATCGACTGATGGGCGATCGGAGCCAACTTTCGCCGACGTGCGGGCAGCATACTGGGGAAGAGTCTGGTCGATGAGAACAAGAACGAGGGTATCTCATGCGTGGGTTATCACGCTCTCTGGACCTAGAAGGACCGTGATCGTAAGCGCTGCGTTCCTACCAGAGCACGGCGTGACCAAAACCGATCCCTCCGCTTCGCTTTTTATTGCTACGGTCGGGATGACGATCCGAGGACGTGCGGCACAATGAAGCAGCCTCGAACCATCCCGCACTACACACGGGTCCTCCCTTCTGCACGGGCCAAGACCTATCTAATTCGAGGACATTGCCCTGATTCAGCAAACGTCCGTTAGAATAGAACGTGCCCCAGTTGAATTCCCAGGTTCTTCTTGCCGCTTCGCTCTGCGTGGTGGCGATAGGTGGCTTGGCGCCTCAGCAAAAGCCGTCATCTCAGGGCACGTTCAACGCCAAGGTTCGGCCGCTTCTTGCCAAATACTGCTTTACGTGCCATTCCGGCGCGAAGCCCCGCGCTGGATTTGATCTCAAGAGCTTTACCGACGAAGCGTCGGTGCTGAACGCGAGCCAGAGATGGGCGAAGGTGGCTCGGTATCTCTCCACGAAACAGATGCCGCCGGAAGACATGCCTCAGCCGACGGCTGCGGAACGGGCGTCCGTTGTCAGCTGGATCAACAAGACTCTTGCCGCTGCGCCGGTGAGTTCTGATCCTGGCAGCGTCACGATTCGGCGGTTGAACCGGGTCGAATACGCCAATACGGTCAGAGATTTGCTCGGTGTTGATTTCCAAGGGACTGACGACTTCCCTTCTGATGACGTTGGCTATGGATTTGACAACATCGGCGATGTGCTGACCATTTCGCCTCTGCTCATGGAGAAGTATTTGAACGCGGCGGAAGCGGTGGCTCAGACTGCTATCGTGATCCCCGAGGGGGACCGGGTCGAATTCGGCCCTGAGGCCTTACGAATTCCATCAACAGCGGGGTTGCTGCACGACAACGTGGCATTCATGTTCACCCAAGGCACAGCTATCTTGGACCACCGGTTTCCGTTGGGCGGGCATTATAAGTTGGGCGTCAAAGCCTTTGGCGATCAGGCGGGCCCGGAGCCTTGCAAGATGCTTATTTCGGTCGACGGCCAGCCTGTGAAGGAGGTCGAGG
>JBBQMJ010000232.1:0-5922 GCA_038328815.1 Fimbriimonadales bacterium
CCTTCACGCCGGAACGCTGTCAAAATGACAGAATGCCGATATGCATGTATGGAGAGCCGGATGACTCGAAAGGGTCCCGTCCGGTTCGGTGGGCGGGAGAAGCGTGTCCTCACTTGAGGCGCGACCCTCCCGACCCAATGCCGAGCTGGGCTCCGCCTTCCTCTGCGCCGACCTGGAACTGGCTCTGGTGCCGCGGGAGGACCACGCTTCCTATATCGCCCACTGACTGACCGTCCTGAAGGATGACAAGCGCGCCATCTTCCGAGCTGCTGCCCATGCGCAGCGCGCTGCTGATTTCATCCACAGTCTTCAGCCATCCGTCAGCACGGAGGCAGCTTGAACAACACTTAACCGCCTAGTCAGCCAAGGAATAGCTCGTGCTTCGGCCGCCCGCCGCGTCTTTGACCAATATCTTTTGGTCAATCAAAGCCTGAATGTCCCGTTGGGCCGTGTCTTGAGAACACTTGGCTAACTTTGCCCACTTGGTAGAGGTGAGTTTTCCATCGAACCGGTCGAGCAATTTATTCAGAATCAGGCGTTGCCGATCGTTGATGCTTTTCTCTGCGGCATTCTCCCAAAACTTTGCTTTACGGAACACGCCGGCAAGGCTGGACTCAGTGCCGGCAATTGCACGGTCAAGACAGCCGAGAAACCATTCCATCCATTCGGTCACGTCGAGTGTACCTTTTTGCGTTTCTTTCAGTATGTCGTAATAGTCATTTCGTTCCAGACGGATTTGCGACGACATACTGTAAAAGCGCTGGGAGCTATTTTCAGACTGCGCCAGAGCCCAATCTGCAATCGCCCTTGCGAGACGACCATTGCCGTCATCAAAAGGGTGGATTGTTACGAACCACAGATGCGCCAGAGCCGACCATAAAACAGGATCCAGGTCGCTTTTCTTATTTGCCCACTTTATGAATTTGGTCATCTCAGCTTGAAGGCGTTCGGCCTTGGGAGCCTCGAAATGCACTTTCTCATGGCCGATGGGCCCCGAGACAACCTGCATTGGGCCTTTGGAATCGTCGCGCCATGCGCCGACGATAATTTTATGAAGGCCACTGCGGCCTGTCGGAAATAGAGCTGCATGCCACCCGAACAGGCGTTCTGCTGTCAGAGGCCTTTCAAAATTCTGTGTGGCATCAAGCATCATCTCCACCACACCCTCAACGTGGCGGTCTGCCGGAATGGCTCCAGCAATGTCCATACCGAGCCGGCGAGCGATAGAAGATCGCACCTGTTCCGGACTTAGAACTTCTCCTTCGATTTCACTGGATTTCAACACATCGAGGGTGAGAGTTTGCAGCACGGCCTCCTTGCGAAGGGGAAAGCCGATGGCTTCCATACGTCCGATCAGACGGCCTTGCCGATGGCGCACAGCAGCCAGTTTCGGGGCCAGTTTCTCCTGATTCCAGGTATATTTTGGCCAATCGGGCCGCTCATGGTTATAAGTCAATCTCCGCACCTCATGCGGATATTATACCCCGTATTCTCCGCCCAATTCAAGCTTAATATACGCAAATGATGCGGATATTAAAGCCGTTATTCTCCGCAAATCAGCTTTATGCCACGCCGCATAGGCTAGCTTCAGCTGGCCCGCTCTTCACCGGGCACGTCATCGCGCAAGACATGCTATCCCCTTCTCAACATTCATCGTCCTCTGTCAGCCGCTGTTTGTATCTGGCCTTTTCTGGAGGCCATCCGCGAGGCCGTCCGGCTATTACCTGCGCGGCGCAGCGTTCCCGCCAGCTTCGCTGTCATGCCCGCCGCTTTAATCCGCTCCGGCACGCCGGCTGGGGCCTACCGCGTCACATTCTCCTTTGATCGTGTCCATTGGCTCTCCACGGTTTTGTGAGAGAGCCAATTTCACTTACAACAAAGGAGAAAAGAAAATGGCCATTCAGAAAAAACCAGCAACAATCATCCGCAGCGGCAACATCAAGGCGACGATCTGGGAGAACGAGGGACTGCAACGAGCGTTCTATTCCACGACCTTCTCCCGCCCGTACAAGGACGCAAGGGGCATCTGGAAAAACGCTCACAATTTCGGCCTATACGAGCTCGAATCGCTGATGAACGCTGCGCTCGAAGCGAAAGAATGGCTTGCGGCACATACGCCAAAAGCGTAGCCGGCGCCACGGAAAGCCTCCGGTCTCCGGGCCGGAGGCTTTTTTTATGTTCGTCGCTCACCTGTAAACAAGTATGCCGCATGCACTTTCAAGCCCTCATATATAATGCCCAAAGTCTCGTGTCCGTTAAAATCCTGAAACTTCGCTCTCGCTTCGGTGACCATTTGATCAAATGGATCATCCTCTTTGCCGCTTGTCGTGACCAGAGAGGGATTGGCCGCTGCAAACCAGCAATAGAAAATGGTCATGGCTGGCGAAGGTTTTCCTCCCAACAGGACAAAATTCTTGATCGCAAACATGATATCGAACGCGAGCTGTTGACCGGGAAACTTTTCTCATTTCTGATCGTGATCCTTGTCTGCATGCTTCAAGAAATTTTGTCGTTTCCTGAATAGGGTCATAGCCTCTTTCAAGTGTTCAGGCTTGATAAATATTTTCAGTTCCTCCCGGAAAGATAGCCTGACTTTCTGCGGATCTCCCAGTCTTTCAAGTTCCGCTTCGTAAATCTTATCCTTCTGTTTCTCGCATAAATCGTCCGTTATCTCGCGCGAAGCCGATACAAGCGTGAGGCACGACAGGTGATCCTGTTTCAAAGAACAGCTTTATGGCTGTCTCCAGCTGCTGCGTTTCTGCAGCTTCCATTTTGTAATCATGGTTTCCTGCTCCGTCACACTCCCCGCTCTATAGACCTCCCACCACTGAAATCCGAATCGCACCTGTCTACACGCCTATTTGCATCCTACAAGTCCCAGGCTTTGGGATTACGATCTCCATGGCACCTACCTGCCTTGGCACGGTTTCACGCGCGCGTCCGGCGGGCTCTAAAGCCCTGTGGGTCCCGCACAGGCCACGCCAGCGAGCTGTCACGGTTGGTCCTGTGCAATCCGGCCTCTCCGGCACGCCCACCGGCCCCCCGCTCCATCCTCCTTTTTCCCTCCGAGTTGAGTTTGCTCTCCCCCGCTTGTGAGAGAGGCAAACATCAACTTCGAAAAAGGAGGACAACATGAAAACCTGCACCGCCAACGACAACAATCAGCACGATCAATCGCCCAGCCAGAATATCTACAGCCTGCCACGCTTCCGGGTATCACTGGTCCGTGAAAATCGTGCTGCAGCGCCATCACTGCCTATCTCAACTTCCGTGACGGCCGCCGCGCTTCTTGCTCCCTGCTTCAAGGGCATCGACCGTGAACAATTCGTGATCTGCGGGCTCGATGCCAAACACCGCATCATCGGGCTCAACATCGTTTCGGTCGGCTCGCTCACCTTGTCGATCGTCCATCCCCGGGAAGTCTTCAAGCCCCTCATTCTCATGAACGCCTGTGCTGCCCTGTGTGCACACAATCACCCTTCCGGGGACCCCGATCCCAGCTCCGAAGATCGCGTCTTAACCGCCCGGCTTCGGCAGGCAGGCGAGCTCCTCGGGATCACCCTGCTCGATCACATCATCCTCGGTGAGGACCGCACCTACAGCTTCGCTGATCATTCCTGGCCCTGCGCCTAACGCAGCGCAGCACTTCTGCTGCGCATCTCGCAAGCCCATCACATATGTATTTGACAACATATGTCTTAAATGCCATACTTGGGAGGTGAAGAAGTGGGACGTTGAGACAGGTGACGAATTTGAGCCGGAGTTCGATGCACTGCGCGAAGACGTGCAAGACGAAATACTGGCCCACACGCGCCTGCTCCAGGAATATGGTCCCCAGCTAGGCCGTCCCCGTGTGGATACGCTCAACGGGTCGCGACACGCAAACATGAAGGAACTGCGCTTTAACGCCGCCGATGGCGTCTGGCGCGTAGCCTTTGCGTTTGATACCCGCCGGCACGCAATCCTGCTTGTCGCCGGGGATAAATCCAGGGGGAGCAAAAAACGCTTCTATGATGAACTAATCCGCAAGGCCGACAAGCGCTTTGACGCACATCTCGGGCACTTGAAAAAGGAAAGGAAATAGCTATGGCTACCAATGTACGCGACACCATGAAGGGTTTGAGTCCCGCCCGGCGCAAGAAGATCGAGGCGCGCGCCACCGCGCTGATCGCTGAGGAAATGTCCCTGCGGGATCTGCGGCAGGCCTTGACCCTCACGCAGGAACGTATGGCCGAAACCCTTGGCATTGGCCAGGACGGCGTGTCGCGTCTCGAAAAACGCAGCGATTTGCTCCTGTCCACTCTGCGGACCTACATCGAAGCCATGGGCGGTCAGCTCTCACTGATCGCCGAATTCCCGGACCGCGAGCCCGTGACCCTCTCTGGGCTGGCCACCATGGAAACGGCTCCCTATCCTCCCACGCGCCCGCGCCGCCGCAAGCGCACGCGGGAACACGCCATCCAATCATAACGACCGCTTGCCATCCTTTCCGGACCTCTGCTGTGTGTATTATGTTTTGTGACGCCATCCGCTGAGCCGGACGACATCATCACCGCCGGGCCGCGTCAATCACGCCAGCACTCTGTTATTCCTCTACTCATCGCCCTCCGGCATGCCTGCCACGGCCTTCCCTCTGACATAGCGGCGCGATGCCCGCTTCAACCGCTCCCATGCTTTCTGCTGTAGCCATTGAGCGCCCTTCCGCCTGCGGGCTGTTTCCCTGCGCGAGGCATCACCCCCACCAGCCCAGAACCGCCGTCATGTGCGCTGCTGGTCTCGCACCGGGACGCCCGTCGGCTGCCGGGCTCGTCCCCCCCTGAAAAATGCCGCTCGGCTCTCTTGTGCGGTGAGAGAGCCAACCAACATTTTTCACAGGGGGAAACAACATGGCTACACCTCACTCAAAACCAGCAACCGCGTTCAGATCCGGCAGCGTCAACGCCGCCATCTGGGAGAACACCGGAGAGACAGGGCCGTTCTTCTCCGTCACCTTTTCACGGCCCTACAAGGACGTGGAGGGCCACTGGAAGACCTCATCGTCCTACGGCTTGAACGATCTCGATTCTCTGTCCTCGCTCGCTGAATTGGCGAAGGACTGGGTCCGTCGCCATTCACGGCCATAACCTTCAACCGGAAGCCTCTGACGCTCATCGTCGGGGGCTTCTATCAACACAGGAGTTACGACAATGCACACCTCTTAATACTTCGCGACAATCCTCACTACCCTTCTCGGCACTGATACGGCCGTCCGCCTCACCGTTTCTGGCTTCATGCCCCTGTCCGTTGAAGACATCGGGCAATCCGGTGACGGCAACCGGCTGATTTCCATCTGCCATTACGGCGAGCAGAACGGCGACCTGATGCGCGACCCTGACATGGTCTTTGAAATCCATGCATGGGCTGACGCGCCCGCCGCTGAACCGCTTTCCTTCCGCAATGACTACATGGGATTACTGCAGGAGGTGTACCGTTATAACGATTCAGGCAAGAAAACCCACGTCAATACGCGGTTGATGCAGGAGCTCACATCCTTCGCCAGGACATGGTTCCACAACCTCAAGGATCAGGGTTTCCTCGACGATACGGTCACACATGAAAAGCTCTCATGAGCCTTTCCTTCGCGATGACGTTTCATTCCCGGCCGCCGCCGCGGGCTGAAGGTGCATGCTTCTTTTGGTCCCTTTCCCCGGTGTAGCGAATCGACGGATTTTCATTTGCACAGGCGGAAAGATAAGGAGTTTAAGTACTCAGAGGAAGAAGCTCGCTTCGCCATTTCTTATACTGAAGGCTTGAAGCAGGCCTGTATTCGGGTCGGAGTGATTGCTAATCACAACAAGTTGACCTTCCCCCAATTCCGTGGACACCTGGTTAAGCCACTGCCGTCCTCGCTTCGTACTCGGCCGGGGAGTGATAGCCGAGCGT
>JBBQMJ010000233.1:0-5895 GCA_038328815.1 Fimbriimonadales bacterium
ATGGGCCGCCTCGGGATCAGCGGCTTGCTACGGGCAAGGCGCAAGGGTACGAGATAGACAACGAGGGCTACGCCCTTTCGGGTCCGAAATACTATGAGCGTTTTCGGCAGGTTTGTCTTGATCTGGTCGGCAAGTACGGCATTAATCAGTTCAAGCTCGATGGCACTGGCAACCCGGACAAGCAGTACCCAGGCAGCGCTTTTTCGAGCGATTTCGAGGCTGCCATCCAGCTCATCAAGGACTTGCGAACGGCAAAGCCCTCTCTATTTGTGAATCTGACAACGGGCACTTGGCCTTCGCCGTTTTGGCTCCGCTACGCGGATTCGATATGGCGCGGCGGGGACGATCATAGCTTTGCCGGAGTCGGCACCAAGCGCCAGCAGTGGATCACGTATCGAGATTCCGAGACCTACGCAGGCATCGTCCAGCAGGGGCAGCTTTATCCGGTTACCTCGTTGATGCTTCACGGTCTGATCTATGCGCAGCACGCGCATGACCTGGCAGACGATCCAGGGAACGATTTCTCAAGTGAAGTGCACGATTACTTTGGCAATGGCACCCAGCTTCAAGAGATGTATATCACCCATAAGCTGCTGACGCCCGCGAACTGGGATGACCTGGCGGAGTCGGCTAAATGGTCGCGAGCCAACGCAGACGTGTTGGTTGATTCCCATTGGATCGGTGGCGATCCATCTAAGCAGCAAGTTTACGGCTGGGCGTCTTGGTCGCCACGCAAGGGGATTCTGGTGTTGAGGAATCCGAGTGACAAGCCGCAGACCATCTCGATTGACCTCGAAAAGGTCTTCCAACTTCCCGATCGGGCTCCCGGCAGCTTTAGAATGCAAAGCCCTTGGGCTGTGGACGCAAAGACGAAACCAGTGAAGTTCGCGACCGACAAGACGCAAGATGTCGCGTTGAAGCCCTTTGAAGTGATCGTTTGGGATGCGACACCGGGGAGGTAGAGGCGAAAGAGTTCAGAGGCCGATCAACCCTCTTCGCTGACCTCAAGCTGGATTGCCCTGAGTCAAGTCCTTTTCCATGAGCAGTCCTGGACTAAAGCGGGTTGCAACTTCACCCGTAATACGAAACCCGCAGGCCAGATAGAATTCGCGAGCCCTTTTGTTGCCGATGACGTTTAACACTGTTGCTCCGTGCGCTAGCGCATGTTCACAAGATTGCTCGACCAATCCCCGACCGATGCCGCATCGCCAGGCTTCCGGTTCGACGAAAAGACCATCCAACTCGGCCCCTCCATCCTCTCTCGGCAAAACAACAGCGAAACCGTCGACCTTCCCGCCCCTTTCGGCCACTATTGTTTGACCTGAAGTAATTTGTTCTATTGGCAGGTTGAAAACTTCGGGGTTGGCAAGCAGGGCCTCCCGGTCTTCGTCCCACATCAACGAAGCGCGCCGTTGTAATTCTTCAAGCTCGCGACGCTCCGAAATGACCGCTTTCCGATACGTCAAACCGTTATTCATTTGGCTAAGTTCTACCTAGGTGGCGTCGCCGCTGAATTAATGGCTGAAAGCAATTGGAAGTTCGAGTCAGCGTATGCAGGAACTTGGGCCTAGTTTTGGTGAATACTGCATCTGATGGCAAAGAACAGCGTCCTGAAGCCGCATGGCTTTGGGAAAACCTCCCGCGTTGACTCATGGTGGGTGTTACCTCTCGTTGTATTCCTGATCCTCTCGTCGTTTATTGTCTATGCGACGTGGGCGGCTTTCCAGAACGCAAACTATTGGTCTGGGAACTACATTTCCCCTTTTTACTCGCCTGAGCTGTTCGGGCCATCGCCGCACAGCGTGTTTGGACCGAAGCCTGAGTGGTGGCCGCTTTGGCTTCCCTTCTCTCCGGCGCTCATCATTTTGCCGTTCCCAGCGCTGTTCCGATTCACTTGCTACTACTATCGAGGCGCCTATTACAAAGCGTTCTGGGCTGATCCGCCCAACTGCGCTGTCTCGGAGCCGCGTAAGAAGTACACGGGTGAGAATGGGCTGCCACTCATCCTCCAAAACGTCCACCGCTACTTCTTGTATGCAGCCATCATTTTCCTAGTTATTCTGTGGACCGATGTCTACAAGGGCTTCTGGTTCGATAACGGCGCTGGAGGAATGAAGTTCGGCGTTGGTGTCGGCTCGATCGTCTTGCTGGTCAATACGACGCTCCTAAGCTGTTACACCTTCGGTTGCCACTCCTTACGGCACCTCATTGGCGGGCGGCTAGACTGCCTCTCGAAACACAAGACCAAACTGGCCTGCTACACCTGCGTGAGCGGACTCAACAAGAAGCACATGAGATGGGCGTGGATGAGCTTGTTCGGAGTCATGTTTGCCGACTTCTATATTCGCATGGTTGCTAGCGGCGTTTGGCATGACATGAGGTTGTTCTAATGCAGTTTAGAACTCACGAATACGACGTCCTCGTCGTCGGGGCAGGTGGCGCTGGACTTCGGGCTGCGATTGAGGCGGCTGCTGCTGGCGTCACCGTTGGCGTTGTTTCAAAGTCGCTGCTTGGGAAGGCGCACACGGTTATGGCGGAAGGTGGCGTTGCTGCGGCCATTGGCAATGTCGACGACCGTGATAACTGGAAGGTCCACTTCAGCGACACGATGCGCGGCGGGCAGTATTTGAACAACCCGCACATGGCGGAGATCCACGCGAAGGAAGCTCCGGAGCGGGTGCTTGAGCTTGAGAAGTGGGGCGCGCTGTTTGATCGGACTCCGGACGGGAAGGTGCTGCAACGTAACTTTGGCGGGCATAAATATCCACGGCTTGCCCACGTCGGAGATCGCACTGGCCTTGAGATGATTCGGACCCTGCAGGACCACGCGATCCACCTGGGAATCGACTTCCACATGGAGTGCACGATGACCGCGCTTCTGAAGGATGGCGACAGGGTTGCAGGTGCGTTCGGCTATTTCAGGGAGCATGGGCAGTTTGTCGTGTTTCACGCCAAGTCAGTGGTGCTTGCCACGGGCGGTATAGGCAAGGCGTTTTCCATTACGAGCAACTCTTGGGAATACACGGCTGATGGGCTTGGGTTGGCTTACGACGCTGGCGCTGAGCTGATCGACATGGAGTTTGTGCAATTCCATCCGACCGGCATGGTCTGGCCGCCTTCGGTGCGTGGTCTGCTGGTTACCGAAGGAGTGCGCGGTGAGGGTGGTGTCCTTCGCAACAGCAAAGGCGAGCGTTTCATGTTTGACGACATTCCGGACAACTACAAGTCGCAGACTGCTGATAACGAAGAGGAAGGCTGGCGATATGTCTGCGGGGATAAAGACGCTCGGCGTCCGCCGGAACTGTTGACCCGGGACCATGTTGCCCGCTGTATCATGCGCGAGATCAAGGAAGGGCGCGGCTCACCTCATGGCGGTGTGTTCCTTGATATCGCCTGGATCAAGGATCGGGTGCCGAATGGCGAGGAGCATATCAAGCGCAAGCTCCCGGGCATGTACCACCAGTTCAAGGAGTTGGCAGGGCTGGATATTACGAATGAGCCGATGGAGATTGGGCCGACTACGCACTACATGATGGGTGGAGTACGGGTTGAGGCTGAGTCGCAGATGACGACGGTAAAAGGCTTGTTTGCCGCAGGCGAGTGCGCTGCGGGATTGCATGGCGCGAACCGACTTGGCGGCAACTCACTTAGTGACCTGCTGGTATTCGGCAAGCGTGCTGGTGAGTATGCGGCTCTGTACTCTCAGAAGAATGGCGCGGTAGCCGTTCCGCAGGATCAGATCGATCATGCGGCGGCAGAGGCGGAGGCGCCGTTTGATCGACCAAAGGGCGATGACAACGCGTTTCGGGTTCAACACGAGTTGCAGGAAATCATGCAGGCCCTTGTCGGTATCGTGCGCAAGCAGGATGAGATGGAGCAGGCGTTGCCGTTGCTAGATGCCTTTGAGAAACGGGCTGCCACTACTCCCGTCGATGGCAATCGCGATTACAATCCGGGTTGGCATACGGCTATTGATCTCAAGAACCTGCTTACGATCTCACGGGCTATCACGCTTTCGGCGCTTAGCCGGAAGGAGAGTCGGGGAGCGCATTTCCGGGACGACTTCCCAGCCAAGGACCCCGAGGCGGCGAAGTTCAACACGGTGATACGCAAGGGCAAGGATGGCAAGATGCAACTTGAGCACAGCCCCTGCGTGGCTCAGACACCAGACCAGAAAGCGGTCATCGAGGAGATGGGCTAATGGCGAATGCGACGTTTCAGATTTGGCGAGGCAAGGCCGATGACGGAGCCTTCAAGGATTACACGATCGACGTTGGCGAGGGCATGGTTGTGCTGGACGCGGTTCACCGGATTCAATCTCAACACGCGCCGGACTTGGCTGTTCGCTGGAACTGCAAGGCGGGCAAGTGTGGGTCATGCTCTGCCGAAATTGATGGCAAGCCTAGCTTGATGTGCATGACTCGGCTGGACACTCTCGATATGACCCGGCCCGTTCGCATAGAGCCGATGAAGGCCTTCCCGTTGATTCGCGACTTGGTCACTGACGTCTCGTGGAATTACGAGGCCAAGAAGAAGATCAAGAAGTTTAATCCTCGGCCACCAGATGCTCCGGATGGTACTTGGCGGATGTCGCAGGAAGACATCGACCGACCGCAGGAATTCCGCAAGTGCATCGAGTGCTTCCTTTGTCAGGACGTCTGCCACGTATTGCGTGAGCATGAAAGGTTTGAGGGCTTCATTGGGCCCCGGCTGTTTGTGTATTCGGCAGCGCTGGAAATGCACCCTCTGGATACTGAGGATCGGCTAGGCGATTTGAAGAAGCGTGACGGCATTGGGTATTGCAACATCACGAAATGCTGCACGAATGTGTGCCCGGAAGGGATCACGATCACGGACAATGCAATCATTCCGTTAAAGGAACGTGTCGTTGACGCATATTACGACCCGCTGGCGAAGCTGTTCCGATTCATTGGAGGCAAGAAATGAGAGAACTGAAGCTGATCTCAAAGTCGGCAATTCCGCGCGCACTGGACCTTGCGGAGCGCTATCGTCTGCTGAATGAGCCTGAGCAGGCGGCCAGCATCTGCCACGACGTCCTTGCCGCCGAACCAGGGAATACCGTCGCCATTAGAACGCTGTTCCTGGCGACCACTGAGCAGTTCCACCACAAGCACGGGACCACCTTTGAAGACGCGGATAAGCTGGTCGACCAGCTATCGGGCGAGTACGAGCAGCTATATCACCATGGGATCGCCTGTGAGCGCTGGGCGAGGGCCCGCCTGCAGTCTGGTGGGCACGTCTCGATGGTTGGCGACTGGCTCCATCGGGCGATGGACCTTTATGAGAGAGCAGGCGAGATTCGGCCTTCAGGGAACGACGATGCGATGTTGCGGTGGAACGCGTGCGTACGCCTACTTGACCGGATGCCGGGTTATGACCGCGAGAAAGAGCACGCATCCGAGTTTGGGGACTGAGTTCGTTTTTTTCGCAGGGAATTGCCCTGTGTCGGATCATTATGCGCTTTTGAGGCCGGATTAGAGCTTGCGCCCGAAGCTTCGGGCTGGCTTGGCGTTTTGATTTTGAATGGATTTTGAAACATTTGAAACATGCGTTGAAGGTTATTTTTCTTAGTGGAAAACCCAGGGGGATTTGGGACGATACGAGAGACAGCGGAAAGGACTGGATGGTTTCCGGAGTTCACCCGCTCCTTCGGCGTGCTCGTCGCACGCCTTGGTTCCCCCGCCCGCTCCTGACGTCGCTAAGCAGGGGCACCGAGCTTTCGGATCATCCTGAGTGAGGTTAGAGTTGATGTTAGAAGCCAGCACCATTGGTCGGGGTTGCGTGGGGTACTAGTTTGCCCAACGCTTGACACTCGATAGTCGGGCCTGACGCTCCAAACACAGTTACTTTGCCATTTGGCATTGCACCCGTAAG
>JBBQMJ010000234.1:0-5894 GCA_038328815.1 Fimbriimonadales bacterium
AGCACCCAAAGCGAGGGCCACGAATGCACCCATCCAAGCGCCAGCATCGCAAGTCCAACGCCAAATGTCAGCTCTACAACCGTCGTGCCGTTATACAGACCATAAACGGTGTTCCCGCCTACAAGGATCATGTAAAGTCCGGCGAGACCCACGCCCGTTAGTAGCTGGCCATACTGCTCACGCGTGTTTCGGTGCCACTGCCCCACCCCGACAAAGACCAGACTGAGTGCCACCTCGCCCGCAAACATCATCGACTTTGTGATGTATCCGTTGGAAAATCCCCAGGCGACCAGAAAGATGATTCCCAGAATGACAAGAAGAGACCCCGCCCACGGAAGCAGCTTTGCTCCGATGATGTACTCCGTGTCGTGATCCGGTTTGGTTGGCGGCCGGTCCCAAGACATATTAGGCGGATACTGCTGGCTTTGGGGCCCAGCCGCTGGCTCAACCGATGGTGGCACCACCCACTGGGACACAGTTGGCTGGACAGGCGGTGGATTAATAACGGGCGGAGTCGGCACCGCTCTCACAGGCTCAACCGGCGTTAGCCGGGCGTCAATAGAGCCAAGAACCCTCTCGATTCCCTGAAGCCTTTCCTCAATTGTGTCAAGCCGCTGCGATACGTCGTCCGACAAGGGTCACCGCCTTACTTACTTGCAATGATAGCTGGAGCAAATCCATTCCGCCGAATTGACCTCGAAACCGTTCCTTCGATATCTGTTTCTCGACCCACCTACCCTTCCCAAACGACCCAGGCAGAACTCTTCATGCAAAACTGAGCCACGCGATGAAGCCAACTCCAGATTTTGAATGGCCCGAATATTTCAAGGCCGCCGAAAACAGCAAGTTGCACCGTCTCTTTGAGCATCTCGATCCCCACCTTCACCCTGGCCTTACTGCCTTAGACCTGGGCTGCGGCGTCGGACACGGAACGGTTCACCTCCTGCACAAAGGGCTGCAAGTAACCGCCGTGGATATTCAAAAGGAGGCGCTGGAAAGGCTCCAACCGAGGATTCCTGAAGGTACTTTCCCAAGCCTGATCCAAAGCGGTTTCCTAGAGCTTTCATTCGAAGGCGAGATTTTCGATATCGTGGTCGCCACGAACGCCCTGTATTTCTTAGCTCCAAACGACTTCAAGGTCTTCTGGCCCAAACTAACCAAGTGGATTAAGCCCGGTGGACTGTTTATGGGTCAGTTTATGGGTCCGAATGACGGATGGTCAAGCCGAGAAGACTACAGCCACCACACGGCTGAAGAAGCACGAATCCTACTCGCCGGATTCGACATCCTCCATCTCCACGACGATGAGAGGGAGGACGTAACCTGCACAGGCGCCCCGAATCACATGCACGTGGTTCATGTGCTGGCCCGAAAGCTGCCAGCCGCGGCGGATGACGTTTACTGAATAGCGCCCACGGGCCAACTAGGATGCAAATCAAGATTGGTGACCTTTCGTCGACGTTCCCTTTCGAGAAACATCCTTCACAGCTGTATCACTCGGAACGCTTCCTGGCACTTGTTTAAGGCTCGCTGGTCCTCGGAGGATCACCAGATCGCATCTGGGCGGGCTTGAAAGGAGGAGTAGATGAAAAAGATTGCTTTCTTGTTGGGCGCTCTATTAGCTGCCCATGTCGCGTTCGCACAAAACATACTGTCGTCGGTCTCGATGCAGGGCTCAGTCACGGCCAGTACTCAATCCGGCTATGACGTTTACACAACTGGAGGGGGCCCAAGAACTGGCCGCTACCACTACTGGAGGCCTGTCACAGCTCAAAGTACCAACATGTCGGTACCCCTTGCCTTCAATGCAGCAACTGGGTTAGTTTCCACCACTGGCACCTATTACGCTCCGGGCTACACCATGTCGGGCTCGGCCAGTGTTACGTTCTCGAATACGCCAACGTCTGCGCTGTGGAGTTTCACAACACAGCAGTCGACGACTGCCCTTCCAGTTCTCGGGGCGCACCAGTGGATTAACGCCTCGGTGACGTCTACGCCACGTGTTTATGTCTCGGTGCCCAATGATACGGACGTTACGATCACGTTCACGGGTGGCGCAACTCCCGCCTACAACATTTATGTGCTGAGTGGTGAGCTGTCAGGTTCCGAATCCGGTAAGCCCAACACATATACGTTGGCTGCAGGAGGCACCTACTGCTTCTGGGCAACCTTGACGAGCGCGGCGACAAACTTGGGACCTACTAGCCAAGACTGTGGCATTAGCCTATCGTTCAGCGCCGCCGGTGGATAGCCGCCTCATATCGCCGGAACCTAATGCAGGACCCGCTTTCGTCGGGTCCTTTTCTTTTCTCCGATCCCGCGGCACATTCATGGTGTAACGTAAGGGACTATGGTTGCGCAGGCTCACTCGGCCACCCTTCTCGGCATCGAGGCCCTGCCAATCGTGATCGAAGTGGACCTCCGCGGAGTCAAGAACGACTTCCTAATGGTCGGCCTGCCCGACAAAGCCGTTGAGGAAAGCAAGCAGCGCGTCCGCGCCGCCATCGTTAACTCCGGTCTCGATTTCCCTTACAAGACCATCGTCTGCAACCTGGCCCCCGGGGACATCCGCAAGGAAGGCCCTTTCCTTGATCTCCCCATCGCCGCCGCCATCCTCGTGGCCAGCGGGCAAATGGCCGAGCTAGAACTTGAAGGCACCCTGATGATGGGCGAACTTGGTTTGGACGGCAATCTGCGGCCGGTTGACGGAGCCGTAAGTGTCGCCTTAATGGCTGCCGACAAAGGTTTTCGCCGCCTAATCCTTCCAACCCAGAACGCACCCGAAGCAGCGATAGCCGCGGGGGTGGAAGTGTACGGAGTTGGCAGCCTCACCGATCTCATGGACCTCATGAACGGCTCAACCCTCTTCAAGCCACATGCCTTCGAGGTTCCGAAAGGCGGCTTTCTGCCGACTTACGAAATTGATTTCTCCGATGTAAAGGGCCAGAGGCAAGCAATACGTGCTCTTGAACTAGCTGCGGCAGGTGGCCATAACGTGCTAATGGTCGGGCCGCCGGGCTCCGGGAAGACGATGTTGGCAAGGCGGTTGCCAACAATTCTGCCGCCACTAAGCCTTGAAGAAAGCATCGAAGTCACACGCATCTACTCTGCTCTCGGCCAGAAGGGTGGCCGGCAGGGTCTCATCTGGGAGCGCCCATTCCGCCCTCCGCATCATTCAGCCAGCCACGCCGCTGTCGTTGGTGGAGGCAAAGTCCCTAAGCCGGGCGAGATCTCCATGGCCCACAAAGGCGTGCTCTTCATGGATGAAATGCCCGAGTTTGATAGGTCGGTCCTGGAGGCGTTGAGGCAGCCGCTAGAAGACAATGTTGTGACGGTCTCCCGCGTTCACTCGTCGCTAACCTTCCCCGCCGAGTGCATCCTCATTGGCGCAATGAACCCATGCCCCTGCGGCTTCAAAGGGTTGCCGGAGCAGAAGTGTGTGAGTTCCCCAAGCACCTGTGGCAAATACACCTCAAAGATTTCCGGCCCATTGCTAGACCGAATCGATCTTCACCTAGAAGTCCCTCGCTTGAAACCAGACGAACTGCTGGGCGCCACGATAGGCGAACCCTCGGCAGCCATCCGCGAACGCGTCCTCGTCGCCCGGCAAAAGCAACACGACCGCCTAGGCTCCCACCGGGTCAACGCCAAAATGGCGCCGAAAGAAATTCGGGAGCTGGTGAAAATGTCGCCCGAGTGCCAAGACTTCATGAAGCTAGCCGCCTCCCGCCTCGGGCTATCAGCCCGAGTCTTCGACCGAATCCTCAAAGTCTCAAGAACGATTGCCGACCTCGCCAACAGTCCAGAAGTAGAGAAGGTGCACCTTAGCGAAGCTGTTCAATATCGAGAGAGGACGGATGTCTAAGTAAGGTCTTTGGATGATTCAGATTCCTCGCGCGCCTTAGCGTCCATTCCCCGCTTCTAGGGCCCAAGACGAAGGCTGAGTTACTTTGCAATCTAAGCAAGTCAGTACCACAATGGTTCTTGAGTCGTCATAATAATGCAAGTGTGCGAACTTGTGGATTGGTGTTAGTTTGAATGTCGCCGCGCATTTCAGGTCGCTGACTGCCGAGTTGGAGGCGTTGAAGGACCGGGTCAGGAATCTGATCGCCGATGCTCATTGGCAAACCGATGGAGAGTGGAAAGAAAGCGTCCTTCGCCAGACGATAGGGCAAGTTTGCCTGACTCAGCAAGGATCGGCAGGGGATTTATCGTAACTCGGCACGGTGCCTCGACACAATGCGATATCTTAATTTACAGGTCGGATTGGCCGGTTCTGTTTCGCGAAGGCGATCTGGTCTTTGTACCTCCCGAAGCGGTGCTCGCGGTTGTCGAAGTCAAGACAAGGATTACGGTTACCAAGTTCCGAGATGCCATACGTAAACTCGCAGATATCGGGAAATCTCTTGGCCCGGCGGCTTTAGACATTACGCTAGCGTTGTTTATCTATGAGAGCCACAACACTAACTTTACGCCCCTCCTAGAAATCCTGAAAGAGGAGTGCATTGAAACTGCGGCTGTCATAAAGCTTGTGAGCCTCGGTTGCTCCGACTTCATTCATTGGTGGGAATCATCGCCTGATGGACATCAATGGCCCTATTGCCAGTGGCATGCCTATCATCTGGATAACATGTCTGCTGGCTATTTCATCGTAAATTTGCTTGACGCCGTTACAGCGGGAGTGATCGCGGCCAACCCGCTGTTATGGTTTCCTGAAAACTCTAAGGAACTATCATTGGAGGCACAGATTAATGGCCCGAGAGAGTAGCCCCTGACGGTAGCCGAACGTCGATCATGAAGCGAGGCGCCTGTTTGCCGACTCAGATGGATACGCAAGCCCAGGATCAGACCACCGCTTCACAAGTAACCTTGCCAGTTACCCCCTCTCGACTCACTTCAATGTCACAAGCTGGGACGACGAACGAATCCGACGCGCAGGTCAATGGGATCTACACGTTCATGCTCGCTTCGCCCGTGCCAGAGCCTTCCTCCATGGGCGCACCTTGGGGTGGTTTTGGTCGGCTTAATTCGATGCCGAAGACGCAAATAACGACCAACAACCTCCAAAGTCTTGACGCCTCGTCGGAATCCGCAGGATTCAGATGGGGGTGTCTTTGCGTACACGTAATTGAAGCCGCTCAAGCGGCTAAAGTGATCGAGTGGCTGTGCAGAAGGTAGGAGTGGTAGGACGTCGTGGACTCGCTTACGCTGAAGGGATTAAATCTGTTAGCGGCGTTGATCTCATCGCACTATGCGACCTTGATCCCGCCGCTGAGTCGACAGCCACAGAACACGGCATAGAAGTCTTCACCACAGATTACGCCGAGCTTCTAACCAAATGCGACGCCGTCGTCATCGGCACGCCCATGCAGTGCCATGCCGATCAGGCGATCCGGGCACTAGATGCCAGCAAGCACTTCCTATCCGAAGTCACCGCAGCCGTGGAAATCGACGAGTGCCGGAGACTCGCCGAGGCGGCAAGATCAAGCAAAGCCAAATACTTTTTCGCCGAAAACTATTGCTACTTCGAGGAAAACCTCATCGCGTTGGAACTCGCGCGGCAAGGGCGCTTCGGTGAGATCTACTACGGCGAGGGTGACTACGTTCACGAAGTCCGTTTCCTTCATCGCTCACCCGCTGGAGAGCCGACCTGGAGGATGAAGTGGCAAGTGGGCCGACGCGGCAACACCTACTGCACCCACGAACTAGGGCCGCTCATGCGGATATTCCGAGCCCAAAAGCCAAACATCAAGATTAGATCCGTTGCATGCTTTGGCACCGGCGCCAATACGGACCCAAGCCTCGTTCACGACGACACCACGTTAACGCTGGTGCAACTCACAGACGGCTCCCTCATCAAGCTCCGCCTCGATATGGTCTCGAACCGCCCCCAT
>JBBQMJ010000235.1:0-5891 GCA_038328815.1 Fimbriimonadales bacterium
ACGGGTGAGCAGTAGCAGAAGGGCAAGCGGAATCATTAGAAGCAATCCTACTCCCAACCAGGCCCTCATCGTTCCTTCATTGTTGCAGCAGAGGAAGCATTGGTGGTACCAAAATGGCGTGCCAGGTCGAAACGAGGTTCGACCCTCCCGCGCTTACGCTATTTTTTGAAGAAGTGAACCATGTCCTTAATGCCCTCGACATACGGGGTGATCGGGAAATCGGGGTACCGCTTTTGAAACTTGGCGCTTGAGAAGTTATAGTCGGAATAGTATTGGTACGCGACTTCGCCTACCTCTGCCAACAGGGGAACAAATGGCTTCAATAAGGCTAGCAAGGGCTTGGGAATAGAGCTGAGCTTGGCCTTGCTGTTCGCAAGTTCGGCCATTAAGTAGTGGACCTCAGCAACACTCAACGCAGGCGAGGCGGTCGGCAAATGCCAGACCTCGCCGTAAGCGCCATCGTCGAGCGCTAGCTCCACCATGGATTTGGCGGCATCGTTCACGTGGATGAAGCTGTGCTTGAGGTTTGGATTGCCTAGCCACTGCGGCTTCTTCCCTTCCAATATCTTGCTGAGGATCATGATGTAGGCGGGGCTATTGACGGCGTGGGCGCCGTAGAAGTCCGGGGCGCGGCCGATGAAAGCCCTGATCTTATTGTCGCAGTGAGCATGCATCAGCATGTCGGCGATCTCTTTTCGCACAGCGCCCTTCTTTGAAGTTGGGTGCTGTGGATGATCCTCGGTAATGGGGTCTTGCAGAGGGGGCGGGCCGTACATGTAAATGTTGTCGAAAAAGGCGACCTTGACGTTGTGTGTGGCTGCAGCGTCAATGACGTTCCGCATGATCTTTGGCCAGTCACGCTTCCAAACGTCAGTTTTGTAGGCTAAGCCAGCCGTGATGTAGCAGTGGCTTGCTGTCTTAAGGGCGGATTTGGTTGCCGCGGCGTCCGTGAGGTCAGCACGAATCCAGTCTTTGCTTTGGGAACGTCCAGAGCCTTTGCAAGGAATCCCACGATGAGTTAATTCGGCGATGATGCCCTGGCCGATGACGCCATTGGCCCCAAGAACGACGTGAAAGGGTTCTTTTGTTTCCATAAATCTCTAACCGGCTATTACATGGGTGTGTTAAGGCGGCAAGAGGTTCGGGTATCCCCGAATTTTCCCGAAGATTCTCCTATCCGAGAAGCTTCCCCAGGTGCAGACATAGAAAGGCCCCTACGCACTTAGGTTTGGCGCATAGGGGCTACCGTTTGAAACCCTGTCAAACCTTAGTCGTTGCCGGGAGCCGTTTTCCTGTGGGCCTTTGGCAGACCGACACCCTTCGGGTTCGGATCAATAACGTCGCCCTTTTCGACTCCAGCCGGCCTTCCGCCGTTATTGTCGCTACTTCCAGAACAACCAGCGAGTAGGAGGGGGACGGATGTCGATGTAACGACAAGAGCTATGCAGAGAATGCCAGTACGAAGTCGCATAGTTTCGCCAGTGTGCACCAGGTGTGCCGGACCTGTCAAGTGCGTTAGTCTTAACTTTTCAAGCATTCCGTAGTAAGCGTACAGTTTTTGGGACAGCTCTATAACTGAACCTGTCGGTTATCTAACAAGATAGTGCTTTACCTGGCGGAAAAGCTGTGTTACAATGACGGCGATTAAACCCATGCAGTCATAGGTGACTTAGGTTCTTTTCACGGCAGTTCATATCTTTTGTTTCAGGAGCATGACTCTTATGAAAAAAGCATTTACTCTTATCGAACTCCTAGTCGTGATCGCGATTATTGCCATTTTGGCAGCGATCCTATTCCCAGTCTTCGCCCAGGCGAAGGAAGCGGCAAAGTCCACTTCATGTTTGAGCAACCTCAAGAACCTCGGTACAGCCGAGCAGCTTTATGCTGGCGACTATGATGACTACATCATCCCCGTTCGCAACGCAGGTATCGAGGCAGCCGGCGCTCTGACCTATCCCGGTATTCCGAATAACGGCGAGGGCACCATTGCGAACCCAGAGCCAGGAAGCCGCATGGCGGGCCTATGGGTGACCACAATCCAGCCCTACGTCAAGAACACTGGCGTCCTGTTCTGCCCGTCGTTCAGCGAGACTAAGTTGAAGCAGGCAATGGACCTTAAGTCTTGCGACAGCGCCGATGGAACAGGAAATCCTGGAACCGGCTGGGTCGGAGCTGGCTCCGGCGGCGCAGATCTTTTCCCTGCAGACGGCACTGTACTTACACAGCATGCCGGTTACCTGTCCCACTACTCGATTGCGTTTAGCGCATTTGGTGGTGCGATTGGTACGACCAACGGTAACGACCTGACTTGTCTAAATGGAACGAGCGGCACTGTCGGTACGCTGGGTTGCCCGTATTACAACTTCGCCGGCAACGCCTGGGCATTCCCAGACGACAACGCGACCGACCTAGTAATGGGCCACGTAAGCTACACGGCGATCGAAAGTGGAGCTGGCCAGATCACAATTGGTGAGGGTGGTTCGTGGCTCTACACGGCAGGTAGTGGCTTCCCTCGCGATATCGTTGCGATGGGCTGCGAAGGTACCTTCCGCCACAAGAGCACAGGTTCCAACTATGGCTTCGCCGACTCACATGCTAAGTATCTCGGCCTAAACGCCGAAGCCGTTCTCAAGGTAGACGGTTCGGGTAACTACGTTGCCAAGTACTTCGCCTACGACATGAACCTCTAGAAACCTAGTTGCTCATAACAATTCAGCCCGAGCGAATTATCGCCCGGGCTGAATTGCGTTTTGACTCAACTACATTCGATAGAGTCCCGTACATTACGCCGAAGAAAGACGCATGGTCCTCAATGCTGAACCGCCTGATATGCGGGCTAAATAGGCCATGCGCAAACGGCTTATGTCACAGATCGAGCGATTCAAGACAATACATGTGCGGCCCAGCCGTTGCCATTTGTTGTTAACATGAAAACTATTCACGTATCGCTCAGCGCCGGCCTATTCTCTATCGCCTGCTTAAGCCAAGCCAGCGTCATTAGCCACGTTGGGACGGAGGCCATCGGCGCCAGCCAGCAGGCTTACGCTGGTTTTGCCCTACTACTCCCCGACCGCTTCCCTGCCGACGTACGGAACTTTGGTGGACGGGTACACGCGAAATTATCCCAGCGCGCTGACAAGTACGGGCACGACCGCCTACGCTTCCGCAACTCCATCGATCTCAACGGCAAGTCACCTATTTGTCAACGCGCAGTGCACAACTTGGTCGGACGTTGCCTCACAAGATACATTTGGGTTCTTTACCTTCGCCTATGCGCACGAGGCGCTTAGCTTCACAGTTGACTCGTCCAGCACCGCTGTCCTGTCCGTCACGATCGCGGGGATTTCGGCAGTCTTTGGGCCAAATGCAAACGTGTACGACCAGATCTACTATGACGGGGGCCTGATTGGCACGAGCGATTTGGTGAGCACGCAGACGATGAGCTCGGGAACCCATACCTTTGACGTGTACGCTTCCTCGGTGACCTATGGTGGCGGCGCCTACCGCGACTATAACTGGGCTTCGAATAACGCCTTCTTCACGCTTGACGTGGTTTCGCCCGTCCCAGAGCCTTGCACGATGGTTGCGGTTGGAACGGGCGTCTTGGCCGTGCTCAGAAGACGACGGCGGCAAAGTTAGCACCCGGCGGGTATGATTTAGACCGCAAGGTTCGGCTTAGGCGGGTTCCCGCTTTGGCGTTTGAACCCCTCGTGGCGGCGTAGCTCAGTTGGTTAGAGCACACGGTTCATACCCGTGGTGTCGGTGGTTCAAGTCCACTCGCCGCTACCATTTCTTTTAAGCGCTTTGGTTGGCTTGGCATTGCTGGCGTGGCTTCGCGTGGCTCGGACGGTTCCGTTCATTTGCAACGGAATGGTCCTTGAGTTCGTCCTTGGACCATGCGCTACCTACGGATTGCCCTCGTTTCCTCTGCCCTACTTGCCACGATGCTTCTAGTTGGATGCGCGAAAGATGCGGCGAAGGAAGTGGTTGGGACCTGGAACATGAGCGGCAAGGTTGGCGCCATGCAATCTGCGGGAGGCACCACGCCGACTCAGACCCTTGTGATTAAGTCGGACAAGACCTTCACCATGGGTGAAGACGCAAAGAAGGGCGGCAACGGAACTTGGAGTGTCTCAGGCAAAAAGCTCTCACTTCAATTTGAGAATATCGGCGGCATGTCCATCGCTGAATACAAGGACATGATGAAGAAACTCATGTCGGGCTTTGCGGACCTCGCGAAGAGCATGGCGAAGTCGGTAGCTGGCGCGAAGGGGGCACCATCGGACATGGATGCCAAAATGGCCGAAGGGATGAAGGTGCTAGATAACATCGAAAAGCCCATCGTCATGGATCTTTCCGATGATTTCAAGAGCGCCAAACCAGACACGACCACAGGGATGCTCGAAGGCATCACCGACACGAATAACGGTTCGATGACGAAGGTTTCCTCGTAATTTCGTAGGAGGGTCGAACTCCGTTTCGACCTGCCTTGCATTTGTCATTCCGAACTCAGTGTGAGGAATCTTGCGGGACAAGGTACTTGCTCCGGGGAACTGACGCCAATTAGCGGCTACAGCTAGGTCCCTCACGCGGAGTTCGGGATGACAGAGTCCAGCCATCCCAATTACTCGTGGCGTAAGGCGACGATCGGATCCAACTTGGACGCGCTGATTGCTGGGTAGAGGCCGAAGACAACTCCGATGAAGGCTGAGAATATCGCCGACATAATGCCGGCGGTGATCGGGAAAGGCGTAGCTAATCCACCAGGCGTGGGCCATTGCTTGGCAGCTGTGATGATTGTCACGACGTTCCCCAGCGACCAGGCAATAAACATCCCGATAAGACCGCCGACAAGGCTAAGTGTCGCAGCCTCGATAAGGAATTGCTGCAAGATTGCCGTCCGCCTAGCGCCAATGGCCTTGCGAAGCCCGATTTCTCGCGTGCGCTCCGTAACCGACACAAGCATGATGTTCATGATGCCGATGCCGCCAACCAGGAGGGACAGGGCCTCTACGGCCGCTAGAATGACACCTGCGCCGGCAACGTCGGCGTTGAATATCTGAAGGATTGAATCGTTGGAGTCCACGCGGAAGATGGGCTTATTGCCACTGCGGACCATGAGCGCTTCCCAAACGGATTCAACAGCATCCTCCGTCTTCACGCCCTTCTTGGGTCTAAGAAGAATAAAGTCGATGCGCTTTCCACCAACCCACTTCTCTTGGGCAGTCGTGATAGGCACAAGGATCATTCGCCCCGTGCTGTCACCCAGGAAGCTGGTTTTCTTGATGATCCCGATGACCTCGACGGCAATGCCGTTCATGAGAATCAGCTTGCCTAGGGACGGTTCCTTACCAAATAGCCGGTCTTGAACATCCTCCCCGATGAGGGCGACGTTGGTCGCGTGGTCGATGTCGCTCTTGGTAAGTGAACGGCCTTTGATGAGGTCAAAGCTGTTGAGGGTCTTGAAATTCTCGTCGCCCGCAAACACCTGCGGGTTGTCCATATCCTTATCGGCGTATTTGACCTTTTGGCCGCCAGCCTGCATAACGCCAGAGGCTATTTCAATGACGGAAAGCCGGCTCTTTAAGAAGTTAAGGTCGTCTGTGGTGAGCCGGTCTTTGCCACCCGTTGTTTGACCTCTTCCGCGGCGGCCCGGGTCGAAGAAGACGAAGATCGTGTCCGCGCCGCCCTTCTTAAATTGGCCGTCAAGATAGGTCTGAAAGCCGTTTGAAATCATGACAATCATCGTCACGCTCATGACGCCGATGATTACGCCTAGCATCGTGAGAAATGCCCGCAGCTTGTGCTGCTGCAGCATTCCAAGTGCGATGGCGATGGATTGCGTAAAGTTCATTGATTATCGTCGCCGCCCATCTGCATGGCGCCTTTTC
>JBBQMJ010000236.1:0-5868 GCA_038328815.1 Fimbriimonadales bacterium
ATTCGTGTTGGCGGTCCTGACGAGCGAAGTCGCTGTCGGAGTGGCGGAATCGCACAAATCCCATCGCCTGATACCCGTTCAGGAGTTGGTAGCCCTTCTTGAGATTGATGTGCAGGTTGCCCGCATTATCGTTGTACTTGAGGTTCTTGTCGATGTACACAGAAACGCCCCCGACCATGTCTACAAGGTCTTGGAAGGCAACAAAATCAAGGTCGACTACACGATCGATCGTCACCCCGAGCAGGGTCTCGACCGCCTTCTTGGCCAGGGGTTTGCCCCCAATTGCGTGGTAGCCGTTGATCTTTTGCTCGCGATATCCATCAACTTGGCACAGCGTGTCGCGGGGTATCGAAACGCCAGTAATTCGGTTGTTCTTAAAGTCAATTTTAGTGAGGAGCATCATGTCGCTCCGCACTCCAGACTTGAGAATCTTCTTTCCGCCAGTTGAACGATCCTCATCACATCCAAGGACTAGGACGGTGAGCGTATCTTGATGAAAGACTTCTTCAGGGCTCTTGAAATAATTCAGTGCTGCCGAGCTTAGAACTTTGCTCTGGCTCACCCATCCTGCTGCCGTCCCCAAAACGAGAACTACAAGGAGAAACACCACGTAGGCGACCCCTGCTAGGACTCTCTGAGCACTCGACTTCTTTTTCTTCTTAGGCATGGCGAATGGGCGAGTCTGGCAAGCTGGGTCGAGACAACGCCGCTAGGCGCTTTCCGCTTCAACATGAGGGAAAACAACTCTGAACGTCGAACCGTGCCCGATTTCGCTGTCTATGGACACTTTTGCGTTATGTGTCGCAGCTAATTCAAGGACGATCTTTGTCCCCCAACCTGAGCCGCCACCCTTGTCCCACATGCTCCGCGCCGTGCCACTCAAAATCTTTTCGGCTATTTGTGGCGGCATTCCTGGTCCGGTATCGCATATTTCGACAACGTGCTCATTGCTTACAAATCGGTATCGAACAATCACTTCGCCGAGAATGGCATCGCTGTCCTCATCCATGCTGTCCTGCCAATCCTCTGGGATGGTCTCTTTGACTGCCTTGATCGCATTTCCGACCAGGTTTTGGACGATCCTGAACATATAGAGATCGTCATGGAAGAGTGGCGGCGCGCCTTGTTGAATGTCGTATATCAAGGCAACGTGATTCTTCCTGCCCTCTGGCTCTAGGTAAGCGGCGCTCGTTTGAATCGTTTCGGCGATGGGGGCAAGTTTCTTTTCGGGCCTTAGCTCTCTTCCGGCCGACAAGTCAGAAATAAGCCTCGAATATCCAACGATTCTGTCCACCGAATGTTTGATATCAACGACCATCTCATCGAGTGTATCGACGTACATGCTGACAGTCTCAATATTGGCGCCGCCCTGAATGTGCTCTCGCAAGCCAGAAACTGCCATGTCGGAGTAGCTAAGGTTGGCGTACAGGCTGGCCGCCAGGTTGCCGATGTCGTGGCTGACTTTGCCCATTCCGAGCAGCGTTGAGGCCCTCGTCATTTCTTCGGAAAGGCGGACATTGAGGAACGCCATCGTCGACACGGCGGCGACCGTGTCAAGAACCGCCTGGTCCATCTCAGTAAAGCAACCGCTCTGTTTGTTGATGAGCTGGACGACGCCGATCGGCTCCTCTTCCTCCATCATCAGCGGCACAACGATCATTGACCGCAGGGTGACGCCCGTGGCTTCTTCGAATGGGGAACGAGCGTGGTCGGGCTTGGGCTCAAATTCTACGGAATGTGTTTGCCGGGTCTGAAAAGCCTTGCCAGCCATGCCAAAGTCGTCGGCAATGTCCTTTGAAGGAAGCTTATCGATGATGTCTTCTGGCAGCACGTGTTGGAATCGCAGGCGCTTGGCCGCGGCGTCGTGAAGGTAGATGGTCCCACCATTGGCCCCTACCGCCTCGACACAGATCGCAAGAACATCTTTGAGCAGGGAGTCAAAGTGTCCGCTACTTGCAAGCTTTCGCGTTGATAGCTGTACTGCCTGGATTAGCCGTTCACTGGTTTCCATCCGGCGCTAAGTGTACTTGTCTAACTGTGCCCACTGCCAACAGCCTGCAAGCTTATCGCAGTTGTTTCACGTACGAGTGGCGAAGAATGATTCCATGTTGACAAATGTCGTCGCTTTCGTTGAGATTGTCATCCCGAACTCCGTGTGAGGGATCTAGCTGGAGCAGTAAATTGATTTGGACATGCGGCCCACTACCAATTAGCTTGTTCCTCGAGATTCCTCACACTGAGTTCGGGATGAAATGATCCATTGAGCCAGCGTCCGAATTTAACCGAACCGTCCCGAAATGTAGTCCTCTGTCTGCTTCTTCTTCGGACTTAAGAAGATGTTCGGTGTGGAGTCAACTTCGATCAGTTCTCCCATCATAAAGAACGCCGTGATGTCGCTCGTTCTTTGAGCTTGCTGCATGTTGTGGGTGACGATCACGATCGTGAATTTCGACTTAAGGTCGAAGATTAGGTCTTCGATGCGCGACGTTGCGATTGGGTCCAGGGCCGAACACGGCTCATCCATGAGGATGATCTTTGGATCGACTGCCATGGTTCGTGCAATGCACAGCCTCTGCTGTTGGCCACCGGAGAGAGCTAGGGCGCTTTGGTTCAGCTTGTCCTTAACCTCTTCCCACAAGGCAGCGCCCTGAAGGCATCGCTCGACGATCTCATCTAGATCGCCTTTCTTCTTCGTGCCGTGAATCTTGGGGCCGTACGTGACGTTCTCGTAGATCGACATAGGGAAGGGATTCGCCTTCTGGAACACCATGCCGACTTCCTTGCGGAGTTCAACCGGGTCAACCCCTTTAGCATAGATGTCTTCGCCATCCAGCGTGACTTTGCCTTCGATGCGGGTGCCATCGATAAGGTCATTCATGCGGTTGAGGCATCGCAGGAAAGTCGATTTACCGCAACCCGACGGGCCGATGAAGGCCGTGACTTTATTGGCAGGGATATCGACGCTAATGTTCTTCAGTGCTTGAAAAGCCCCATAGAAGAAGTTGAGATTGCGCGCCGATATCTTTGGCGGCGAAGTTTTTTCAACGCTATCCATGCCCGGTTGAGCCGCCATGATCATCTCTCTTAGGTTACACCTGAATTGTTAAGAGAAGCTCCTCGCAAAGCTTCCTGTCTTAAGGCATGGTCGATAAGGACGAGGGCAACCATGGCTTCCACCATAGGCACTGCCCTTGGTAGAACGCACGGATCGTGACGGCCTTTGCCCTGCAAAGTTGTGTTTTCGAATTCGGTCGTAACCGTGTCGATCGTCTTCATGATCGTGGCCGTGGGCTTAAAAGCTGCTCGCATGAGGATGGCTTCACCGTTGCTGATTCCGCCTTGGATGCCTCCGCTGAAGTTGGTCCTTGTCCGGACGTTCTTGGCTGCATCTGCTTCAAATGCGTCGTGGTGCTCAAGGCCGGTCAATTCAGTCCCGCCGAACCCGCTCCCGACTTCAAATCCTTTGCATGCGGGCAGGGACATCACGGCTTTCGCTAGATCGGCTTCCAGTTTATCGAAAACCGGTTCGCCCCATCCAGCCGGCACATTCCTGGCGATGCATCCCACAACACCTCCCACGGAGTTTCCGTCTTTGCGAATGGCCTCGATGTGCTCAATCATGTCGGCAGCGATCTTGAGGTCTGGGCACCGAACGGGCGTAGCCTCAATCTGCTCCATCGTGACAATGAGCGGATCGATTTCCGCCGAAATGTGGTGGACTTTCTCGACATAGGCAAGCACTTCCACGCCGTATCTTAAGCGAAGGATGTGTTTTGCCAGGGCGCCAGCGGCAACTCGCCCAACCGTCTCCCTTGCCGAAGCTCTGCCTCCGCCCGACCAAGCCCGAATCCCATATTTGCGGTCGTATGCATAGTCTGCATGGCTGGGCCGATATTTCTCGCGCATTTCATCGTAGTCGCGGCTACGCGCGTCCTCGTTTTGGACCATGAGGAGGATGGGCGTGCCAAGCGTGAGCCCATCTAAGACGCCGCTCAGGACGCTAACCGTATCTGACTCCTTGCGCTGGCTAACGATCTTGCTTTGACCGGGTCTACGGCGGTCAAGTTCAAACTGACTCTGCTCAAGCGAGAAGGGAATTCGCGGTGGGCAGCCGTCTACGACCACGCCAACGCCGCCGCCATGAGACTCGCCCCAAGTGCTTATTCGGAACAAGGTCCCCAGGCTGCTCGACATCTATGCTTGAGTGTACCGAGTGGGTAATGATTTTGTGGCCGTAAAACGGTGGCGTTGCGTAGGTTAGCCAATTGCAGGGACTGGCACAGACTAACGCATTCGCGTTAGCGAATAGACGAAAAATTTCGTGTACGCCCTGCCCGGAATCTCGATATTAATTAGTTTTCCGTTGTGTTCCGAGTACATGCTGGAAGGTTCATTAGAGCCGCGCTCGCAGAGGAAAGCTGCATCCCCCTTTTAATACCAAGTTCCTCCCGTTCCAATGCAACTGTATGTGCCGTCTTTTGATAACTCGAGAAACGGTTCGGTGGAGTTTGGCCATACACTTCGACCGCTCCAGCGCCCAATGAATCGAAGTTGGTTGGCGTGTTGGGAATCACCGGCACATCCAAATTGGCTGATAAGAAGGATCGCGATTGTAAAGCAGTTGCGGTGCTTGAGATGATTCATCCTGATTCTTAGTGCTGCATAACCCGTCGCTCGTTCAGAAAAATACCTAGTGGTTTGTTGCAGACCATAAAATGCAGGTTGACAAGAACATGCTGCCGAACTTCTTCTATCACCCGCGAATGCTCTCCTACGATTTCGGTCCTCAACACCCGCTGCGTCCCGAGCGGTTGCGTCGAGCGATCAAACTCCTCGAATTTTACGGCGTCGAACCCCTAGACCCCGGTCTCGCAACGGAGCAAGATCTGCTGCGAGTCCACTCGCGAGAATACATCCGTGCAGTCCAGTCGATAAGCGAGGGCGCGAGTGCTGAGGGCTTCTGGGGTTTTGGTAGCGGGGACAATCCACCCTTCGAAGGGATGTATGAGGCGAGCCTTGCTTACACAGGCGGTTCCGTTAGGGCTGCTGAAGCAGTGCGTGACGGCGCCCAACTTGCCTTCAGCCTATCGGGCGGGCTTCACCACGCCCGAAGAGATCAGGCGAGCGGATTCTGCATCTTCAACGACCCGGCGGTAGCTTGCGCAATCTTGAGAGATAGGTTCGAAAGAGTCGCCTATGTCGATATAGACGTTCACCACGGAGACGGCGTCCAATGGATTTTCTACGACGACCCAACGGTGCTCACCTGCTCGATCCATCAAGACGGCCGCACGATCTATCCGGGCACTGGCTTCGTGGACGAGTCGAGTGTTGACTTCACAGCCGTTAACGTGCCGATGGTTCCAGGAACGACGGGCGATGTTTGGATTGACGCTTTCAATCAGACCATCATTCCCGCGATCAAAGCCTTCAATCCGGGCGCCATCGTCCTTCAGATGGGCACAGACGCACACTTTTTGGATCGATTAGGCAATCTTAGGCTTGTCGCCCAGGAATGGTTGGAAGCGGTTATGGCCATAAAGAACTTGGGTCTGCCAATCGTCGCCTTGGGCGGCGGCGGATACACGATAACGACCGTCCCCAGAATGTGGGCCGCCGCCTGCCTCACTCTTGGCGGGATCCCTTTTGAGGACGACCTGCCCGCAGACCTAATTCAGGAATTGGAAACTGACCTGTTCTTCGACCCAGAACTGCCCGGGCCACGAGAGCAGGGAAGAGAGCATGCCGATAAGGTAAGGGCAGCCTTGCGTAGCCAGCGCCTTGCCTAACCCAAATGCGGCTAAGCGTAACCACTGTCCGTACTACTAAGTAGGCATCAATGGACAACATATCAATGCGCGGCGACTT
>JBBQMJ010000237.1:0-5853 GCA_038328815.1 Fimbriimonadales bacterium
TCTTAGCCGCAAGCTCCTTATAACGACGGTCCGTGTCCTTGAAATAAGAGTTGCCACCGTCAATGAATAAGTCGTCAGGCTCTAAGAACGGCCCTACGCTTGCGATGACAGAATCCACGGGAGCGCCTGCGGGGACGAGCATCATGATCGCACGGGGCTTGCTTAAGTTGGCAACAAATTCTTTGGCATCGGTAAAGCCCTTGACCTTCTTGCCCTTGCCCTCCGCGTGCAAAGCTGCCACCTTGCCAGCGTCGGTATCCAAACCTGCCACGGCCGCCCCATGGTCGGCCATGTTCAAGAGCAGGTTCCGGCCCATCGTCCCAAGCCCGATCATTCCGAATTCGTAATCCATTTCGTTCTCCGGTTACGCGACGGTGATTCGAGACTCGAGGTACACGTTCTGAATCTTGTTGAGCAGTTCGACGCCTTCAGCCATTGGCCTTTGGAACGCCTTTCGACCGCTGATAAGGCCAGTACCTCCCGCGCGCTTGTTGATAACTGCGGTTCGCACCGCATCTGCAAAATCGTTTTCGCCCGATGCGCCGCCGCTATTGATAAGCCCTGCCCTACCCATGTAGCAATTGGCAACCTGATAACGAGTGAGATCGATTGGGTGGTCCGACGTGAGCTTCGTATAGACCCGCTCGTCTGTCTTGCCGTAGTCGCCCGCTTCCGCTTTAAGCACCTTGTATCCGCCGTTATTTTCGGGCAACTTCTGCTTAATAATGTCCGCCTCGATGGTCACGCCAAGATGATTGGCTTGGCCGCTGAGGTCGGCCGATAGACCGTAGTCCTTATCTTGCTTGAAAGCATCGTTTCTCAGGTAGCACCAAAGGATCGTGGCCATGCCGAGTTCGTGCGCGTGGGCGAACGCGTGGCTCACCTCCTGAATCTGGCGCGTTGCCTCTTCAGAGCCAAAGTAAATGGTGGCGCCAATAGCAACTGCGCCCATATCCCAAGCCTGTTCAACCTGGCCAAACATGACCTGGTCGAATTTATTTGGGAAGGTCAAAAGCTCGTTGTGGTTTAGCTTCACGATGAAAGGAATTTTATGAGCGTACTTACGGCTGCACGAGCCTAAAACGCCAAGCGTCGAAGCCACGGCATTGCAGCCACCTTCGATTGCCAACTTGACGATGTTTTCGGGGTCAAAGTACTCCGGATTCTTCGCGAAGCTAGCTCCAGCGCTGTGCTCCACGCCTTGATCGACGGGCAGAATGCTGAGGTAGCCGGTGCCACCCAAGCGTCCCTTGTCGAACATGGTTTGAAGTGCGACAAGCGTTCTTACTGAGCGGTCCGTGGAATTGTAAATCCGATCCACAAAATCGCCACCCGGAAGGTGCAACTGCTCCCTGCTAATGGTCTTACAGCGATGGTTCAGAAGGTCGTCGGCGTCGGATCCTAGAAGCTTTACAATATCGTCCATAAATTTCTCACTGAGAGGTTACCTTCGATATTCCGCGACGAATTTCCAGTCTAATATCTTGTCATGCGCCGATGTCTTGCCTTGATTTTGCTCGCGGGTGCCGCTTTTGCTTCACAGTCCTGCGGCGGTGGATCGGGTTCTAGCTCAGTCACTACGAAGGTGGTCTCGGTTGCAACCGGTCTGAATACTCCCTGGGCAATTCTCTTCCTTCCGGATGGCCGCATGCTGTTGACCGAGAGACCGGGACGCGTTCGCGTAATCACTTCGGGAGTTCTCGACCCAACGCCGATGTATACAGTTCCCGACGTGGACACCTCCGATGCTGAGGGCGGCCTCCTCGGAATGTGCATACACCCTCAATTTGCTTCAAACCACTTTATCTATCTGGACTACAACGACACGCCAACGAGCGAAAAAGTAGTCCGCTACACTCTGACCGCAAACCAATTTACAAGCCCAACGGTTATCCTAAGCCCAATCCCAGGCGCCAATGTGCATGACGGCGGGCGCATCGCGTTCGGCCCTGACGGCAAGCTGTACATAACCACAGGCGATGCAACCGTAGGCAGTAACGCTCAAGACCTCAGCAGCATAAGCGGAAAGATTCTCAGGATCAACGACGACGGCACGATCCCAGGCGACAATCCTTTCATGGGAACGGCCGGCGCCAGGGGCGAGATTTGGACCTACGGCCACCGAAATCCGCAAGGCATCGATTGGGACCCGATCACGGGCACGATGTGGTCCAGTGAACACGGCCCATCCGGGTTCGACGGTCCCGAAGGCTACGACAAGATCAATATCATCACAAAGGGAGCGAACTACGGCTGGCCGACGGTCTACGGCGGAAACACCTTCCCAGGTTCAACCGGGCCAGTTCATGTTTACGTCTCACCCGTTGCACCGGCCGGGCTCATGTTTTACAACGGTGACCTGCTGCCTCAATTCAAAGGCCATATTTTTGTCGGCGCTTTAAGAGGCACAAGCCTGCTTCACCTCGTCCCAAGCGGCAACGCACTCTCTCGCTTTGAGCAATTATTTACTAGCTATGGCCGTCTAAGAGCCCTCACTACGGGTCCCGAGGGAGCCATCTACTTCAGCACGTCGAATAACGACGGCCGTGGCATGCCAAACACAGGCGACGACCACATTTACAAAATTGTCCCCGGCCCCTAGGTAGGGATTCAGTCCCCCAGCGGCCTCGGGAAGACGCTTAGGTCAGCGCCCTTACCCGCCCTTGCCTGCCTCATTTTTCGGAACGATACTAATGGACCCATCCACCTCGATGACTGCCAACTCAACCTGATTGGCATGCTGCAGCCCGTGGCCCCTTATGGCCGCCATCAGCTCTTCCGGCGACACACGTTCGCGATACAACTGCTTCCTAAGAACCCGCCCGTGGTTGAGGATCACTGTCGGCGTGCCAATGCACCGCTCTTCTAATTTCGGCGCATGAATAAAGAGCCTCGTCGCAAACCAAGCAATCAAAATCACTGTGGCTGAAGTAACTAGCCCGACGCTCAAATTCCCTCGCCCGCCAGTCATGGCATTCTGAACCGCATTCGCGACGGCCATGATCATCACGAGATCGTACAGGTTCATTTGGGCCACTTGGCGCTTGCCAAGCAAGCGAAACGCGACAAAAAGGAAGAGCATCACCAGGACCGTCTTGCACGCAAAAACGGCGAGATCCAGAACCGTGATCTGCATCAAGGCAACCTCAAAGCCCGGTAATGACGACGCGAGCGGAAGACTCCTGCTTCGCAAGGAACAACGCTAATCGTGCCGTCCACTTCGAGGATGGCCATATGCGCGTCCTCAAATTTCTCGATTCCGTGCTCACGCAAAGCCGCTTGGAGCTGCTCGATCGTCACTCCCTCCCGCTCCATTGCAGCCTTCATGGGAACGCCGTCGTTCAGGATCATCCGCGGCTCGCCAACCATTAGCCGTTCCACCTTTTTGGACCGGCGCACAAGAGTGTTGAAAGCCCGATTAACCACGAGCAAGGTTGTCGCCGCAATAATGCCTCCGCCAAGCGTGTTATCACCGTTCATCATGGCGTTTTGAACCGCATTGCCAAGGACGACGATCATCACTAGATCGTAGATGTTCATCTGGCCAAGCTCACGCTTGCCAAGCAGCCGCAATCCGCCTACAAGGAACACGTACACCGCAAGGGTTTTCCCAACGATGATCAGGCCATCGCGTAAATCCCTAGGGCCATCGAAAACTAGGTTCAGCAGGTGCATGTTTTCTCCGATGGTTGCGTCCTTGGGGAGAATACTTCACACTGACGTTGTCCGCCATGCAGCCCGTTCCAATTGTCATCAACACGCTAGTCATCTATCTGTTCCTGATAGTGGCCGTGCGGATGTTTGGCAGACGCCAGCTTGGACAGCTGACGCCGATCGACGTCCTCGTCGTGATTCTGCTTGGAAGCTGTGTGGAGACAGCCATGATACACGGTGATTCCAGCCTAAAAGCAGGCTTACTCAGCGCCGCCGTCCTGCTTGCGGCAAACCGTTTACTTGGTGTGGCATTTGCAAGGTTCAAGTGGTTCCGACACCTGATCGTTGCAGGTCCGGTGCTCATCGTGCACAATGGCAAACTGGTTCAGACCAACATGGACAAGCTGGGACTGACTAAAGAGGATGTCATGGAGGGTCTGCGAGCACGCGAGCAGACCAAGGTAGAAGATATCAAGTTTGGTGTGATGGAACCGGATGGCACCATCAATGTGGTCAGCAAGGACTCTGCCTAGAGGATTTGCACGTCATGTGCACCCTTCTGAATCTCGCCAATAACGGCGGCAGATTCTCCTGCTTGGTGCAACTTCTGGACGATGCCGTGAGCCGCGTCGCGGTTCACGAAAAGCACCATGCCAACGCCCATGTTGAACGTGCGGAACATCTCTTGGTCGGGTACATTGCCTACCGCTTGGATGAGCTTGAAAATGGGTAGCGGCGTCCACGATCTTCGCTCAAGCACAGCTTGAGTATCTGAAGGCATTACTCGCGGAAGGTTGTCGTAAAGCCCGCCGCCGGTCACGTGAGCGATTGCGTGGATGGCATCGGTCTCCTGAATCAGGGGATAAACCGCGTTGAAATAGCTTCGATGCGGCCTCAGCAACTCTTCTCCGATGGTCGTGCCTAGGCCAGGCACTTCGTCTCGGACCGACAGGCCTCCGACGTCAAAAAGCGCCCGCCTGGCAAGCGAGAAGCCGTTCGTGTGAAGACCGTCGCTTTGGATACCGACTACAAAATCTCCCGCCTGAATCTTCCCACGAGGCAGCTTCTTTTCGCGATCAACAACGCCAACAATCGTGCCCACCAGGTCAATCTCGTCTTCTGTATAGACGCCCGGCATCTCAGCGGTTTCTCCACCAATCAGTGCGGCTCCAGCGGCCTTGCAAGCCTCAACCATACCATTGAGAACCTCTTCAAACATCAAACCCTGAAGCCGCGAACAGCCGTAATAGTCAAGGAAGAAAAGGGGCTTCGCGCCTTGGCAAAGGATGTCGTTGACGCAGTGGTTGACGATGTCACGGCCTAAATCACCGAATCGGCCCACCATGGCTGCGACACGAGTTTTCGTCCCCACTCCATCGATGCTACAGACCAGAACGGGATCAGCCATATCGGAGAAACTGGCTCGAAAAAGCCCGCCGAATCCGCCCACACCGCCGATAACGTGATCGTTGTAAGTGGACTGGATTCCGCCAACGACGGCTCTTAGCGCACGCTGGGATTCGTCTATATCGACTCCGGACGCGGCGTAAGTTAGGGGCTCATCGGGCATGGCTGAACTTTACCTTGGCCCGCCTTGCCCCGACCGGCGCGGGCATACTGGTTTCCAAGTGCCTGCCGGGCGGTTTCAAGGGTCCGCGAGGTAGTATCTACCCTTGGTCGTGAGCCGGTAGCTCAGCGGTAGAGCATCGGCCTTTTAAGCCGTTGGCCGCGGGTTCAAATCCCGCCCGGCTCACCACCTTTTCAAAATGGAAGCCTCATATGGCGCTTCTGCCCCATACTTCTTGCGCAAATTCTGCAGTACAGGAAACTCTTCCAACCTGCCGATAATTTTGCCTGGTGGCGTTCGCAACAAAGTTCCTGATAGGGGTAGGCGTGTTCGGCTGTGCTTGTATTTCAAGCGCTCAACTTGGCGCGTGGCGCTTCGATGCCAAAGGCTACATCGACACCTATTACCAACTCAACGCCAACAAGTCGCCCGGCAATATTCCGCTCTATGGCCGCGCTTTTGATGTCGACCACGAGGAGCTGGCGCTCGGCGCGATCGAATACGACGTCAAAATCAGCCACCCCAAAGCACGCAACCTTAGCGCGACCCTCAACCTGATCTGGGGCAACAACGCCGACACTCTCGCCGCCGATGAGCCCGCCGGAACGACGAAATACAAACTGTACAGGCAA
>JBBQMJ010000238.1:0-5833 GCA_038328815.1 Fimbriimonadales bacterium
GAGGGTTCGAGCGCCAGTTCGGAAGTTCTCGTCATGAATGACGATGGGGTGCCGATAGCGATTGATGAGGAGACCCAGTACACCGTTCGACCCTGGCCGCTCGGGGGTTTTGTCCGCATCAAGGGAATGTTGCCCGAGGACGATGGAAGGGAGGTTCTGGTGCCCGGCGGATTTTATAGCAAGGCACCGTGGAAGCGATTTATTGTCCTGTTAGCTGGCCCGGCCTTTAGCGTTCTTGCGGGAGTACTGGTTCTTTTTGGACTCTTCACCCTCGCGGGGATTGAAAAGCCTATTCAGAACGTCGTCGAGAAAGCAATACCGTCAGGACCGGGTAAGGATCTAGAGGGTGGCGATGTCATCGTCGCGATCAACGGACTTCCGGTGACCCGATCCTACGATATCGTCTCGCGTATTCGGGACCACGCTGGCGAGCACTTTGAGTTGACCTATACCAGGAATGGCTCGACCGAACACATGACAGTGACTCCGGTATTGGATACTGATCCTACTCCTGTTGTAGATGAAAATTTTGCCCTCACCGGCGAAAGCCGTCAACAGGCAAAGCTGCAGGTCATGTTTAAAACAACGATGGTCCGAGTTGGACCTCGCGAAGCTGCTTCGATTGCCCTTGCGAAGCCCGTCGAGGTGGTTGAGGACCTTGTAAAGCTTGTCCGCAGACAGGTTAAAGTCCAAGACTCCGTGGGCGGTCCCATTGCGATCATCGGCGCTACAAAGAGTGCGACGGATCAGGGTATTTGGCAAGTGGTCTTCTTGGCCGCCATGCTCAGCATTTCAGTTGGAATATTCAATTTGCTCCCGATCCACCCCTTGGATGGCGGTCAGATGATCGTAGCGCTTGCGGAAATGGTTCGGGGAGGTAAGCGACTCAGTATCGGCGTGCAAGGCGCTGTGGCCGGCCTAGGGCTTGCTGTGCTCATGCTCATGGTTGTCGGCGTCCTCTTCCTTGACGTCAACCGGGCAGTTGGCAGACCGGCATCAACGGCGCCATCGGTGCAATCCCCCGCCGTCAAAAAGTGAGGCGCTCCGGCATTCCGCCTAGGCGTTCCGCTATGCTCTAAGCAATGATTAAGGTTGGGATTCTGGGGGCGGGCGGGATGGGAAATGTCCATGCGCGCCAGAACAAGAAGATGGCCGACGTCGATGTGCGCTTCTATGACCTCGACGAAGAGCGGTCCGAAACATTTACCAAGAGATGGGATATTCCGGCCGCAGATAGTCTCGACAAACTCATTTCAGCAAGCGACGTTATTGATGTTTGCCTTCCCACCGATTTGCACCTTGAATTTGGGCTGAAAGCTATTTCCGCGGGAAGGGCTCTGTTTGTCGAAAAACCGGTGGCCCGTACCTTTGAAGATGCGGTCAAGCTCGCCGAGGCCGCGGATAAAGCTGGTGTCGTCTATCAGCCTGGGCAGGTGGTGCGTTTCTTCCCAGAATTCGCGAATGGCAACCGTTTGGTCAGCGACGGCACTGTTGGTACCCCGGGCGCGGCCAGAATGCGCCGAGGCGGGTTGGCTCCGACTGGTTCGGACAGTTGGTTCATGGACCATAGCCGGTCCGGCGGCGTGCTTCTTGACCTTGCTATCCATGACTTCGATTGGCTGAGATGGACTCTTGGCGAAGTTACTCAGCTAAGTTCAAGATCGCTTGGCGCAAGAACCCGGAGCGGACCTGATTACGCGCTGACGACTCTAAGCTTCAAGAGCGGCGCTATCGCCCACGTTGAATCCACCTGGATGGACCCAAGCGGCTTCCGCACCGCTTTCGAAGTATGCGGTTCTAAGGGGATGATCGAATTCGATTCTCGGCAGACCGCAACCTTGCGTGCCCACTTCCCGATCAAGAGCTACTACGAGGCGCCCTTGGCCCCGCTGGACGACCCTTATTACCGCCAACTGACGGCATTCTTGAACGCAGTGAAGACCAGATCTAAGCCGCCGGTGACGGGATGGGATGGAGCGATGGCAGTCGGTATTGCCTTGGCGGCGCTGGAAAGCGCGAAGACGGGCGCACCGGTGGTCCCGCCTTCCCCATAGTTCCTAGAAACTGAGTAAAATCTAACCAATGAGTGATGTCCCTATCGTTGACTTCATCGTTGCCGGCACGATGAAGGGTGGGACTTCGGCGTTGGCCGCGTTCCTTGCTCAGCACCCGCAGATTTTCATCCCGAGACAGAAGGAACTTCATTTCTTTGATGTCGATGATAACTACATGGCGGAAGGACATGGGCCGCGCTACGATCTCTATCACAACTTCTTTAAGGACAGAGGCGACGCCAAGCTTTGCGGTGAAGCAACGCCAATCTACATGTATCTGCCGTTCGTTCCCGCACGCATTGCGGAGTACAACCCAAAGATAAAGCTGATTATTGCGCTGCGTAACCCAATTCAGCGGGCTTATTCGCACTATCGGATGGAGTGCGTTAACGGACGAGAAAACCTCCCGTTTTACGAAGCGCTTGAGGCTGAGCGGTCCAGGATTACCTACGAGTCTGACCCTGCCAAGAAAGCTGCGAGCGAGCGATGGCACAGCTATGTAGGGAGAGGCTTGTATGGGTTGCAGCTGATGAATGTGTTTACCCACATCCCTAGGGAGCAAGTGCTTGTTCTCGAATCGGAGAAGCTGTTAAACGAGCACGATCTCTCGATGGAGCAATGCTGCGATTTCCTTGGTCTCGACGTATTTATCCCGCCATTTCAGAAGGTGTTTGAAGGTTCGGTTGAAACGCCGCCGCTGACGGATGAGGCCTACGAGTTTCTGCAAAAGAAATTCGCGCCGGATATTAAGAGACTCGAGGCCCTCTTAGGCTGGGATCTGTCTCACTGGAAAGTCTGATTCTGGCCTGGTAAGAATCCAGCCGGTAGAATTACCCAATGCGTACCGATGGGCGACAGCCCGACCAGCTCCGCCCCTTTTCCTTCGAGAGAAACGTTGCCAAGTTCGCCGAGGGCTCTTGCCTGATCAAGATTGGCGACACCCATATGCTGGTGACAGCGACGGTTGAAGACCGTGTGCCTCCCTTCATGAAAGGCAAAGGCAGCGGGTGGCTCACCGCTGAGTACTCGATGCTGCCGCGTTCGGGCCGTCAACGCAATCAGCGAGACCTTATGAAGCCGAACGGCCGGTCAATGGAAATCCAACGCCTCATCGGAAGGTCGCTACGAACTGCCGTCGACATGGAGCGGATGGGGGAGAGGACCATCACGTTGGATTGCGACGCCGTACAAGCCGATGGCGGCACACGGTGCGCGGCCATTACTGGCGCCTACGTGGCTCTCTACGATGCCATGCGGTGGATGATCAGGCAAAGGATGATTAAAGAGATTCTGATCAAAGAGCCTATTGCTGCTGTTAGCGTCGGCATTGTACGAAATCAGGAAGTGCTTGACCTAAATTACGACGAAGACAGCACGGCGGCAACTGATATGAATGTTGTGATGACGGGCGGCGGTAAGTTCATTGAAGTGCAAGGCACTGCAGAGCGGGACCCGTTCTCAGCCGAGACTCTGGGCAAAATGTTGAAGCTTGCCAAGAAGGGAATTGACGAGCTAGTTTTGGCTCAAAAGGCTGTTCTAGAGGTGGACTAGGTGCAGAGGCTGGTCATTGCAACCCACAACCGAAAGAAGGCGGGCGAGATGATCCAGATTCTGCAGGAGCGATTCCCTGCCGTTGAACTGCTGACCTTAGCCGACTATCCTGGCTCACCTGAACCGGACGAAACGGGTGTGACTTACGCTGAGAATGCCACGATCAAAGCTGAGTCCGCCGCTGCCTTTACCGGCGAATGGTGCCTGGCGGATGACGCCGGCCTTGAAATCGACGCTTTGGACGGCGGCCCTGGCTTGCATTCTAAGCGATTTGAGGGGGCGGGTTCTACGTTCGAGCATAAGATTGCACGGATTCTTGAGTTGCTTAAGGATGTGCGTGAGGCTCGTCGCGGCGCGCGTTTCCGTTGCTGCGTTGCGCTGGCAAAGCCCTCGCAGACAACCAAGATCTGGGTTGCGATCTGTGAGGGGCTTATAGCCAAAGAGCCAAGTGGTAACGGCGGATTCGGCTACGATCCCATCTTCTACCTGCCCGAACTGAAATGCACGATGGCCGACCTGACAGCCGAGCAAAAGCATGCGATTAGCCATAGGGGCAAAGTGCTGCGAATGTTTGGAAACGACCTTGAAAAGCTAATACTTAGCGGATAGTTTTTCTCCTGACTCTCGTCAGGATCCCGGCAGCTAGTAAAGCCATCAACGATGGTTCTGGAACTGCCGTAGCTCCGTTAACCGTCAACCTATAGTTCCAGGAACTCATAACCGCATCGCTCGCCCCCCAGAATCCAACATTATCGTCATTAGGATTCCCGTCCGTTGTGAGCCAGCCGGCAACCTGGATTGGATTCGCGAAATCGACAAACACTGAAGGTGCGTTTGTCTTCCAAGCGGACGTCCCACCCAATAAACCGAATCTGGTATCAACTGCAGGGGGAGTGGGCGGAACTATCCAACCGCCAGCAGGAAAGTTGTAAGTCGTCGATCCAACAAATGGGTGGCTCGCATCCCAAGAAGTTGCCGAATCATGCATTGAAGAAAGGAAGACTGGCTTGAAAGCCTCGCCAGGCCGGGCATCTAGCTGAACGCTGCCACTAGTAGTGGCGGATACAACGGCAGAAATCGAATTGTTGCTTGGCGCAGAAAGAGTGATTGTCTCATGTGTCGACAGTGTGTTCGAAGCACCGTCCAACGTGAGGACCAGGTCAGGGCCATTTGTCGCCGTAGTCGCCGCGACGCCATATCCCTGGAACAAGTTTCCACCCGCCCAGTAGGAAGGCATCGTATCAATCGATGTGCCCCAGCCCGACGTGGGGCCGTAATTCATTCGGAAATAGCTCGAGCTGAGGTCCAAAACTGCGTACTCTGGGGAGTTCGCTACAGTGCCGTAATTGATTTGTAGCAGCGACCCGTTTTGAGAGACAGACCACTGGTCCGCCATTGCGGGTCCAACAATCCCCAGAGCCGCCAAAGCACATACCGCTGCAACAATTTTCATGAAATTCCCCCATCAATGCAGGCAGAGCCCGACCTCTTGCAGAACCGGTTCAGCTACAAGGATATAGTTATCTTACAACAAGTTTCGGGAAGCCGCCATCACCTCGCAATTTTAAGTATGCGGCACGCATTATTGAACTCGAGTGACGATCATATCGTTCGTCTTCCCAGGCGATCTCCAGATCGCGATGGCGAGGTAAAACGCCGGGGATCAGCTTCAGCGCGTGGCCGGCGCAACAGGCTCGGCCCGCACCTGTCGCGGCGCGGACCGTCAATTGCACCCTTAGTTCTACTTGATAGGGTTCTTCACGAACTCCTTGATTGCATCGCCAACCGGATCGGCCCAGCAATCGTCTGAGACCTCGTCCTCTGTGGCCCCGAGCAGGAAGGCGAGGGGGTTCGCGCTTGTCTCGCTGGCAACCGTCTTGCCGTCAAGGATCTTCTCGATCTGCTTGCGGCTGCTTTCCAAGTGCATGGCCGTAGCAGGGTTACCGGCGTGGGGCAATGCCTTGTCGATTTCCTTTGCCAACGATTTCAGTTCGTAGCGGGCAATCCCTTTAAGGTCCGATCCCGACGAACCGTCTCCGTTGATTCGTGAATCCATCAGATCCAGATAAGAACGCTGAAGCGCGCGTCGGTAGATATCAACGGTCGGTTTGGGACCACTTAGTTCGGACCATAGAGCTCCCTGGACATCCTGCGCTAGCTGTGCAACCGTGTAGGAGTTCTTGCCGTTAGCGGCCTCGTTATCTGCCATGCGGTGCAAGCGGCCTGTC
>JBBQMJ010000239.1:0-5833 GCA_038328815.1 Fimbriimonadales bacterium
GTCCATCAAGCCGAAAAAAGCGGCGCAAATGCCGCGACGGCCGGAGCGGAGATTCGGACCGTTCCACAATGGCATTGGAATCGCGATCTGGCTGAATCGAGTGGAGACCGCCCAAGGTCCTCGATTTTTTCGGTCCGTGACCTTCAATGCTCGCCGGTTCAAGGACGAAAAAACCGGCGAATGGAAGGACGCCGCATCGTATCGCCCGGTCGATCTCGCAACTCTCGAATTGGCGCTTTCTCATGCGAGGCTGTTTATAGCCTCCACTCCGCTTCCGGGACAACCGGTAGAAGGAGAAGAGTACGAAGAGCTTCACGGGAACGGCGAAATCCCCGACGAAGCGGCCACGTAATGCAACCCTCGGCCTTTCAGGCCTCGCCCCTCGATCCAAGCGGTCGGGGGGTTTAACGATGCACTATGTAGCTCTCGTCTTCGGATGGAACAAAGCCTCGCCGACTGCGGTAGTAGCCGTTTCCAGCCGGTTGTCGAGGGAGGCCAACGGGACCGCGCGACGCAACGCCAGGTCTTGCGCAAGGCCATTCTTCGTCCTCCGATCTCTCCCGTCCATTCGACCAATCTAGGCCTTTCCGACCCCATTGACATTGGCTTTACAGTTTATGTGGATCGCTATAGTAGTATATTTTACGAGCCCGTGGCGTTCTGCTAATCTTCTTAACTATGGCCCTCAAGAACTATCTGAAGCCTCTACTAGTTGGTCTTCTCTCCCTCGCCATAGCGAAGGTCTGTTTGGACCTATGGCACATGCTTTTATTTGAATCAACAGGAGTTCTAAACTCGGATGTATTGATCTACCTGACCGTCGGAAGAGGCATTCTGAAGGGGCTACATCCGTACACGGATCTCTTTGAAAACAAACCCCTCGGCATATTCTACATTTCTGCTGCCTCTCTTTGGTTGACCGGCGGCACGCTCCTCATGCGGATTGTACAAGCGGTTGGTCTGCTCTTTGTGCCCATCGGTCTTGCGGTCTATGCCTGGTTTCAGAACCGGGAAGATCGATTCATGTTCGTTGCGTCAGCATTCATATTTGGCGGACTGATCGCTCTCAGAGCGGAAGAGAATGCAGGTTCGCTGCAGTCAGAGATTTTCGGTTTGATACCGATTACGCTCTACGCGATATCGATCAATTGGAAGCCGATGAATTGGAGACAAATAGTCTGTGCCGGCGTTTGCATTCTAGGAGCCGTCGCTATCAGAGAGCCTTATATTCTCGGAATTATTGGGGCCTCCCTTTTGTCTAGTCGTACGATCAGGGAATTCAGAGACTCCTTTTTGTTCCCTTTCGTTCTTGCCACCGTGCTAGGTCTGCTGCTTCTCTTTCTATTTGGCGCCCTGAATCCATACATTCACGTATATCTTCCCGGAATGTTCTCAAACAGAATACAGGGTGATGCACTCGGCCCACTCTACTTGCGAGCCCTATGGGTGAACCGGTTTTTCAGTTCACTCACCATCTTCTCTTCGATGCCCATATTTGGCTACGTGATCGGATTATTGTGGGTGCTGGCCATTATCTCAAAAGAGAAGATGGATGACATTTCGATTGCCCTCACGTTTGGAGCGGCAATCGTGGGAGCAATCGGCCTCAATGAGATTTTTGTCTTACTGACCCTTTTCTACAAAGCCTCTGTAATCGGGCTGACGCCCTGGATGGTGCTAAATGGCAGCAGTTTCAGATTTATCGCTCTTGCATACTTACTTGGCGGTATCATTTATGCGTGCCTGTTAGTGTTAATCGGGAAACGAAACTGGAGAATAGTGGTTGCATTGATTATGGCATTTCTTGCCATTCTGTCACTGAGTCTTTCCGCAGGCATTGGAGGATATGTGTGGAATTACATGCTCTTTTCTCTACCAGCCCTCATCACAATATTTTTGTTGCTGCCAAAGAGATTCTGCCCGCTAATCGCGATTTGTCTCGTGGTATCATCTTTGGCTTACAAAGAGATTGATACCAATAAATTTTCAGCGTCCCCACCGGAGTTCGCCGCTGCGGCAAAACAAGATTCTCTTGTTCTCGATCACCTAATGGATGCCTGTCATTTTGATCGATATGTATACGGAGGAATATTCCCCACTTTCGCCTTCGCAGAGCATTCACCGGTCGGCCCCATTTTTACGCCATACAACCATGACTACCTGGGTTTCGATCACCCTCTCTATCAAGAAACCTTTCGAGCTGCTCTGAACAGTCCGGTGTTGATAGAGCCGATCAAGCAACTCAATCCGCATGATCCGTTTCCAAGAGAAGTCAGAGACGGATTTTCAACGTCTGTTCCTGCTTGTGCAAAAGGTATCGTTATCCCGGAATTTCGAGTGTTTTACAGAAGCTAATGATCGTGCCGCGTGTTCCTGCGCCGCAGCACATCTGGGCCCGTTGCTCGGTCATTCATGGCGTGCAAGGTCAAGCCGGCTTGCGGCAAACAGACTTTCGAGAATGTCGCCGATTCGGTGACGTCTGATGTTGCTGGCCATCGCGAGTCTCGAAGACGCGGTAACGGGATGCAACTCTACGCCGGACCTTGAGCACTTTCCCCTCGTCGATCTGCATGATTTAGCGATTGTCTCGGGGTAATTTCGACTGACTAGCATTGCCAAGTCATCAAACAACATTCAGCGCGTAGCGCTCATAGGGAAACTCAGGCGTCCCACAGACTCCGTTGCTTGACACTACTTTCCGCTAACGGCTTGATAGGGGTGAGCGGCTCGGGCTTCAGGACTTCTGTCGGCTCCGCACGTGAACTCTCCTCAACGTCCGCTGGTGAATCGGTGACGTCGTTCGTTGGTAAGGCAGGAAAGGGTGACTCGGAACGAAAACGATCATTGCGGATCGCCCATTGTAGCTCTGAGTAAATATCATCGAGAATTTCCGTGACGGCCTGGAGGCGGTTGGCGATGGCATTGAGCGCATCGAGAATTCCTTCGCGTGCCGTATTTGAATCCGGCCGCGGACAAGCTGCTGGTCCCGACTTTTGGCGTGCCATAGGAGGGACAGCCTGCACCAATTCGACTCCTCTGTCTAGCGGCGCGGCATTTCTTAAAGCGGGAGCCCATTCCCCTCTGCGATTCGTCTACCTGTCGGGCGAAACGATAGACGATGGCAAGCGGGCGAAATCCCGAGTTTTGTCGGATTTGCCCGTGAAAGTAGCACCACAATCCAACCGGTTGAATTCCTGCTCGGCGGCGTGTCCAACCCCGACTCAACACGGGTGCCCTAAGCTGTCGGGTTGGGGCTTCTTTTGATCAATTGGCATTACTAATTGGAAAGTGGGCAGGAATAGTGGCGTCGTTCAAGAAAAGGCCTCCCGCATGATGCGAGAAGCCTTGGTGCCTGTTGTAAGCACTCAAGCACAAAGATGACAACGGCGATGAACTTCCGGACGGTCTAATTGACCTTTGAGGTCGATATCGCTTGCGAATTCGCTGTTATTGAACTCGCCCGCAAGGGTTCGCTGGATATACTCCAGGGCCTTTTCTGCCTCGACCCAAGAGAACGAGATCGACTCGAACTGACTCCATTGTACGGCGTCGATGCCGCCGTGAACCACCGCGAACTCTGCGGCACTATTTTCACTCGTGGCGTCGTTCAGGAAGACATACGCGGGGTGTCCGGCAACGAAGAAGCCAGAACAGAGCGTCCAGGTTTGCTTGGACAGCATTGTGGCCAGTTCTTCCATCGCCGCTACCTGGTTTATTACCCATCGTCTTGAACGATGCATCATGTCTGACCGTCCTTTCGCTCTTGCGCAATTTCCCAGCCTCTGTCTTCCGAAATTGCGAACGCCTGCGCGCTTTTATGTAGCCACTCCTTGCGCGCATTGTTGGTGTTGTAATTAACCCAAACCAAGATGTTGTCGGGTCGGCCTGGCGGTTGCGGGTCGCAAATGCGGGCGAGGCTCCCGTCGAAGCGAGCGTAAATGTCGCCTAGTTTGAAATCACAGAGTTGAAACGGTCCGTAACCGATGTGCGTCGTAAGACTCATGGTGTTGCTCCTTCGATGATAGGGTTGGTAGCTGGCTCGGTACTATCGACCGCGCGTCGCGATGAAACATCGAGAGCGAATTGGCATCCGGCCCGGCAGATCGCTCGTTCCCAGGCGGGGCCGAGATCCGGTGCGCCGAGGACGACAGGCGGGAAGCCGCCCGCCCCCAGCCAATTCTTCAGTGCAGTTGCAAGCTCTTCCGTGCGGTCCCAATCCCTCTCCACGAGCGCGGAGAGAAGCTGGTCCCACGTTGCTTGGGGATCCATACGGTCTCCTGATGAATGTGAGTGGCAATTACCAGGGAAGTGCGATACGAGCGAGCCGGCAGAATTCTTCCGTTTCTTGCTGTGTGAGGGCGCGGACGAAATAGAGGTGATCAAAACTTCCGTGCTTGCGAGTCCAGAAGAGCTTGAACGGCTCAGCTCCCTCTCCGAAGGCAAAGAAACCGCCGGTCATGTACTTCGGCGGGAGACACTCGAGGAACCAATCATACGTAGCCTCACTTACTTCTTGGACAAGTCCTGTGCGGTGGATCCGGACAATCATCGCATTCCAGTCTTCTCCCTCGGGCAGCGGTGCGGCATCGGGGCGGCGGAGTTCGGAAACGAACTCGCGAAGCGTGGCGTGTGCCATGGCTTACTCCTTGTGCGGTGGTGCCAAAAAACAGGGTTTCCTCATTTCGATGTGAAATGAGGAGGGGGATGGTGCCAGAATCCCAATCATGTTTCCAACATTTGATGCCGCGAGAGATGTCGGGAGAAGGATTGCGCGGAAACGGAGAATTCCATACCATCCCCCACCATTCGAGGATGTCCCTCGGATGGATTGCTATTTCACACCATGAGTTTTGGAGGAAGTGATGTCGAGCTCATTGAAGAGCCGCGAGCGGACAAGGCCGTCGGGGCGACGCACGAACAGGCGGCCATGCTCATCGGAACGGCGGCGATTTCAAAGCGATCGCTCGCGATGTCGTGAACCTCGGCACTGAGTTCGGGTGTCAGGAAGTCTAGTCCAAGAACAGGCGTGACCCCCGACGAGATCGCGGAAAAAACCTGAAAGGCAAGGGTTTTCGCGGTCGTTGGCTTTCACTTGAAATGCTCTACCCTCGTCACGCTGAGCGCTGAATACGGACCAGCCGCATTCCTTAGCCCCGGCACCGCGTCCGATCTGGCTTTCGCCACCTGTCACCGGAGTGGCGTAAGGTACAGCCACGGCGATTGAGCCGGCTACGGCACGACAGTTGCTCACATGATGATGAGGGGCACTTAAACAGAGGGGGGCGCGATGTCAAATTACACTCACTGTCAATACTGTGCCCGGAAAATGCGAACTGTCATCTACTGCCCAGAGTGCCGCCAGGGCGTGTGCTCCTGCCCCTGCCTTGATGGGCACCTGATTCAGCACAGGCCATCGACTGCGGGCCAACCTATCGCGGCCCCACCTTCCCCAAGCAGCGCGGAGTCACGGAGCCGCCCCCTTCCCCTACGGTCCGTGGCGAGCCAGGTCCGGTCGGGATAACAGCTCTTGAAGCTCTTCCAGGTCCACCGGCTTCACCATGTGGGCGTCAAAGCCGGCTTCCTCGGAGCGCCGCCGGTCCTCGTCCTGGCCGTAGCCGGTCATGGCCACGATAAGCACCTTGATTCCTTCCCCCTGCGCGCGCAGGCGCCGACAAACCTCAAGGCCGTCCAGACCGGGCAAGCCGATATCCAGGAGCACCACGTCAGGGCGGTAGGCCGCCGCCACTTCCAGGGCGAGCCTGCCGTCATGGACCGTGCGCACATTGTTGCCGAAAAGCCTCAGCAGCTCCGCCAGGCTCTCGGCCGTGTCCCG
>JBBQMJ010000240.1:0-5833 GCA_038328815.1 Fimbriimonadales bacterium
GCGTCCATGAACATCTTGGTGGTCACCCGGAACGTGCGCTCGGCCAATTTGTCCATTGCGGATGGGCTGGTTGCCGCTTTCGCCCAAAGGCCCCCGATCAAGTCCGAGACGCCAGGGATGCAATCGCACATGGTGAACAGGTCACTTGCTAGTTGCAGCGCGCTCGTTTTCTGTTGCTCAGAGAACACTCGCTGCAGCGCGCCGCTCTTGATCAATTCCTTCACCGCGTCCGATGCATTCTCAAAGCTGATCGTGTTGGCGACGACGTGGATCCAGTTTTTGAGCTCATCTCTACCGACCAGGCGCGGCAACGGGACCCACTCATCTTTCTTCGTCTTGAGTAGGTAGCTGATGTCGCAGCAGTCCTTGTGGGAACAGGGCAGGGGTATGAAGTCGTTCGCGTCAAGCAGGCCGCCTGTTTGGCTGCCCAACCTGCTTAGCACGCCCGTTGGCGTTGCACGGTTGAGGGGATCGTAGATCGGCGTGCGCCCCGATCCGAACATCGGCTGAATGGCCAGCCCAGCGCACCTTGGTGTGTCCAGTCCTAGCTTCAAGACATCGCCAACTTCATCCTCATTAACGCTCTTTGCAACCGTCATCACTAGCGTCGTGAAGAGACCTGCTTCATCAAGGATTTTGAGCGTTTGAAGCTTTTCTGCGGACACATCTTCGCCTCGAAGGGCGTGGTAAGTCGCAGGCTTAAACCCATCAAATTGGAGATAGATTTCAAGCCTTCGGCGGTTGTCGGACAAGAACTTCAGAAACTTCTGATCTTTGAGAATTCGCCTGCCATTGGTATTGAGCATCACGCGAGTAATCGGCCTATCCATAAGGCGCTCTAGGACTTCCTGGATATCCCGTCTTACTGTCGGCTCTCCGCCGGAAACCATCACAACGCTTAGCTTTCCGTTCTCGCGCTCAATGACAGTGTCTACCGTGGCGCACAGTTCTTGGATGGACGGAGATTCCTGCTTTAGGGCTGGTGTCGCAGGGGCCAGAGCAGCGGCGTAGCACGTTGGGCATGCATAGTTGCAGTGCTCGGTCACGTTCAGAAGGAGGATGCAACTGTGTTGGCCGTGGGAAGCGGGCAAGCCTTCCCGATAGCCGTCGGGGAAGCCAGCGAAGTTGTCCTTTCTGTCGGGTGTGACCGCAAGCGTCGGAGTCCCCCATCCGATACGCGAACGCCAGACCGCTAAGTCTTCTTCGTACAGGCTTTCCGTTTCGCCGTGGACGGGGCAGAACCGACGCATCCAAACCGCGCCATCGTGAGAAACGAGCATTCCATCGACGAAAATGCCTTCTTCATCCGACCGGCGCGGTCGCTCGGCGAAACACGACGGGCAGACCGTTCTGGTGTACTCCTCGATGAGATACGAGCGTGGCGCTAGTCCGGCCATTGCATTGGTTTCTTCAACAACGGTTCGGGTGGTCCGTTCCCATTTGAGAGAAGCCCTCCCCTAAAGACCCAGCAGCCGTTTGTTGAAATCCTTGTCTACATCGGTCGCGACAAAGTCATCGAACGGCCTGTCCGTGACGCGAATAATGTAGTCCTTGATGTACTGAGCGCCCTCGGCTGCGCCGTCCTCGGGGTGCTTAAGCGCACATTCCCATTCCAGGACCGCCCAGCCCTTGTAATCATAGGCAGCCAGCTTGCTAAAGATGGCTTGGAAATCGACTTGTCCGTCTCCCACCGAGCGGAACCGCCCCGCGCGCTTCACCCAAGGCTGATACCCGCCGTAGACGCCTGGCGTGCCCGTGGGATTGAACTCGGCATCCTTCACGTGGAAAGCCCGAATGCACTCGTGATAGAAATCGATGTAAGCCAGGTAGTCCAAGCACTGAAGAACGAAGTGCGATGGATCGTAGAGCAAGCAGGCACGCGGGTGGTTTTTGACTTCCTTGAGGAACATCTCGTAGGTCTCGCCATCGTGAAGGTCTTCGCCTGGATGAACTTCGTAGCAGACATCGACACCCGCTTTGTCGAACGCGTCGAGGATGGGAGTCCACCTACGTCCGAGTTCCGCAAAGGCATCTTCAACGAGACCCGCAGGTCGCTGGGGGAAAGGATAGAACGTATGCCACAGAAGCGCGCCGCTAAAGGTGGCGTGCGCGTTTAGTCCAAGGTTCTGCGATGCTTTGGCCGCATATAGAAGTTGCTGCACCGCCCACTCAGTCCTCGCCTTGGAATCGCCATGGACTGCTTTGGGAGCGAACCCGTCGAACAGAGCGTCGAAAGCTGAGTTCACTGCGACAAGTTGTCCTTGCAGGTGGGTCGAGAGTTCGGTGATTTGAAGTCCGTGTTTGGCAACGGTTCCCTTGATTTCGTCGGCGTAAGTCTTGCTCTCGGCGGCCTTTTGCAGGTCGATACAGCGAGCGTCCCAAGTGGGAATTTGGACCCCCACGTAGCCAAGATCGCTCACCCATTTGCAGATGGAATCCAGTGTGTTGAACGGAGCGGAGTCGCCCATGAATTGTGCGAGAAATATTCCGGGACCTTTGAGTGTTGTCATTTGATTTCCTAAACTTTGAACTCAAGCCATTTGTCTTTCGACTTGCTTGACGCGATGATTGAGTCGATGAAGGCCATGCCGCGGACGCCTTCTTCGGCCCCGGGATAGTCCAGCCATTCTGGTTCTGGAGTCTTCCCTTCTTGGTCGGCCAAGACGCAGAGGGCGAAATTGCGATAGAGGTTAGCGAAGGCTTCCAAATACCCTTCAGGGTGTCCCGCCGGGGTTCTTGTGTTGTGTTTGGCGAAGCTGCCTGCGTAGGCGCCGCCTGTCCGGTAGACCTCAACCGACCGGTCGAGCCATTTTAGGAGCAGGGTATTCGCGTCATCTTGCTTCCATTCCAGCCCTCCGAGTTCACCGTAGACGCGGACCTTGACATTGTTCTCTTCTCCGGCGGCAACTTGCGTTGCGATCAGAACGCCGCTCGCGCCGTTTTCGAACCGGAGTAGGACCCCGATGTCGTCGTCCAACTTGCGTCCTTCAACGACCGTTTGAACGTCGGCGCATACCTGTGTGACTTTCAGCCCCGTGACGTACTCCGCCAAGTTGAAAGCGTGGGTGCCGATGTCCCCCGCGCAGCCTCCAGCGCCGCTTCTGGATGGATCAGTTCGCCAGGTTGCTTGCTTCTGGCCGGTGCCCTCCAGGAAGGTTGAAAGCCAGCCCTGCGGATACTCCACATAGACCTTTCTGATCTTGCCGATTTTTCCTTCAGCCACCATTTGTCGAGCTTGTTTGACCATCGGGTAGCCCGTGTACGTGTGGGTCAGACAAAGGCGGCGGCCGGTCGCCTTCGCGACCCCTTGGAGTTCCTTGGCTTCTTGGAGGGAGAAAGTCATGGGTTTGTCGAGGACGACATCGAACCCGGCTTCCAAGGCAAGCTTGGAAGGCTCAAAGTGGACATCGTTTGGAGTGACGATGGCGATGACCTGCATGCGCGTGTCCGCTGGCAAGGCTAGCTCTGCGGCAAACATTTCTTTGTAGGAGCCATAGACCCGATCTGGAACAAGGCCAAGGGCTTCACCACTTTTCCTAGACTTCTCGGGGCTAGCGCTGAATGCCCCGCCGACAAGATTATAATGGCCATCAAGCCATGCTGCGTTGCGGTGTACTGCGCCGATAAACGCATCCAACCCGCCGCCAATCATCCCGAGTCTAAGTTTTCCCATCGCTTAATTCCAACCAGGCCAGAATACGCCAAAACGCCACGAAACCTGGGGCTCCTGCGGGGCAATTTGCTTGTAAATTTCGCTCATCGCATAGGGCTGAGTGGGCCTGAGTCAAAACGGGAAGGGCCAATAGGCTTCATACTAAGGATTCGAAGGACGTATGACCGCTCCTTGCCTTCGCCAGAGTTACATGCCTAAGCCACCTAAAAAGAACTACCCCACTAGTCCATCTGCACCTAAGCGACGCGAGCGTCGCCCATTTCGCGAGCATGGCCCCAAGCGCTCGTCCGCCCCGGCCCCAGTTCAAGCACCTGAGCCCTACGTAGAGGAACCGGCGAACCTGCTTTCCTTCTTTGAACTCGGTCTTGAAGAGCCGATTTCGCGCGCAGTAGCCGAACTCGGGTTCGAGACGCCGACGCCGATTCAAGCCAAGGCGATTCCCGTCCTCATCAGTGGGCGAGACCTCATTGGCCAGGCACAGACGGGAACGGGCAAGACCGCGGCCTTCGGCCTTCCGCTCATTCAGAAGGTCGAAGCTAAGTTGATGGAGCCGCAGGCGCTCGTATTGGCACCTACCCGTGAACTTGCCGTTCAGGTGGCGGGCGGGATTCACGACCTTGCGAAGAATTCCGGTCTGCGTGTTGTTCCCGTTTATGGTGGGCAGCCAATCGATCGGCAGTTTCGCTCTCTGCGAAACGGCGCTCAGATTGTCGTCGGAACTCCTGGCCGCGTCCTGGACCACATCCGAAGAGGCTCGCTATCCTTCACACACGTTAGCTATTGCGTCCTGGATGAAGCCGATGAGATGCTAGCGCTCGGCTTTGCCGAAGACCTTGAGGCGATCCTTGCTGAGCTTCCGGAGCAGCGGCAGTTAGCGTTCTTCTCGGCAACGATGCCTGCGAAGATTCTCGCCCTTACAAAGAAGTTTCTGCGGGACCCAGTCCATATCCAAATCAAGTCGCGGCAGCGAACTTTGGACACCACGAACCAGACGTATTACGAAGTGCCTCCCGGCAAGAAGCTAGAGGCGCTTGCGAGAGTCTTGGACATGGAGACGCCTGGACCGACAATCGTCTTTTGCCGAACCCGTCAGGATACAAGCGACCTTAGCGAGAACCTTCGTCTGCGTGGATATAGCACGGAAGCCCTCCATGGCGACATGAACCAAGCCGAGCGAGATCGTGTGATGCGGCGCTTCCGAGAGGGCCAAGCAGATCTTTTGATCGCCACTGATGTCGCGGCGAGGGGACTCGATATTGAGACTGTCACCCACGTCATCAACTACGACATTCCTTGGGATGTTGAGCAGTACATCCACCGCATCGGCCGAACCGGTCGAGCGGGACGGACCGGCGATGCGATTACCCTGGTTTCCGGTCGAGAGCGACATCAGCTTAAGAACATCGAGAGGCTGATTGGCTCGACGATCAAGCCTGCGAGGATTCCCACTGCTGCGGATATTGCTTCCAAGAGGCGCGATCTGTTCCAAGAAACCCTACGTGAAGTGCTTCAGGCAGGCGAATATGAGAATCATTTGGCAACAGTGGAAGCTCTTTCGGAGGAATTTGATTCGGCCGAAGTCGCTGCCGCCGCTCTGCATATGCTGTGGCAAAGTCAACACACAGCGAAGGTTGAAGCAGCCGATGAAATGGCACACGATTTTGAGCAGCCCGAGCTTGGCATGAGCCGAATCTTTGTTGGCATGGGGCGTCAGGACGGCTTGCGGCCGGCCGACCTCGTCGGCGTGATTGCAAACGAGGCGGGGCTGCCTGGCAAGTCGATTGGCGTCATCGACGTTCTCGATAGGACCGCCTTCGTTGAAGTCCCCAGCGCCCAAGCTGAGATGGTTGTTGAAGCTTTGCGGAATACCAAGCTTCGCAACAAGAAGGTCAAAGTTCAGCTAGCCCGCGCGGCGGATGCTCCTCAAACGGAAGAGCGGCCTTTTCAGCGTGAAGAGCCACGGAAATTTCACGGGAAGAAGAAGCATAAGGGCAAGTGAAAGGTGACGAGTGACGGGTGAAAGGTTGTAAAGCCAGGGATCTTGACTAACATAGGTCAAGATCATGAAATTAAAAGAAAAGGTTGACATTAAAGGCGCGAAGGTCATACAAAGATCATTCGTGAAAGATCCCGTTGAAAAGATTGCTCTGCAGCGTATGC
>JBBQMJ010000241.1:0-5795 GCA_038328815.1 Fimbriimonadales bacterium
CAGTTGCTGTTGCACAGTGGAAGCGAGCTGGAGATACAAGAAAACCGTGAGCGCCAGGAAGAGAACGACATCGATAGCGAGGCGCCTAGGGAAAGACTTATCCTTTGGCCCATTTGTGGTCACGTAATGGAATCCAAATGCGAAGAGGACAACTGAAGAAGCGCACTGAATAGCCACGAGATTGGTGATAAACAGAATGAAGGCCCCTCCAGCCTCCTCAGTGAGGCCGCGAGAGAGGCAAATCCCGCAAGCCGCCAAGGGAGGGACCAAAGCCGTTGAAATGGCAACGCCGACAAGACCGACGCTGACCCTAGGAGAAACTGTTGAATATGCTCCGGCCGCCCCACCTGCGACGGCGATGGCAAGATCGAGCAGGTTGGGCTTCGTCCGGGAGAGTACCTCCGCCGTGAGCGGCAGGTCGGAATGTATTTTCCCAATGAACATGCTGATCGCCAACACCGATACGGCTCCAACCGCCTCTGCCAGCAGCGCCCGCTTAAGAAGCGACACGTCTCCGTCCACGAGCGCGAGCCCAAGCCCCATAATAGGGCCGAGCAGCATCGCAATGATCATCGCACCAATGACGACGGCGGTGCTGTTTGCGAGAAGCCCATACGTCGCAACTATCGTTGCCATCGCGTTCATGATGAGGTACGGAGAACTGAGCGCCGCTCCCTCGGAAATCGCAAGTCGCACCCTTTTGCGCCCTTCCAAGTCCGTTTTTAGGCCGGGCTTAATTTCTGTGGGCACATCCATCTTCTTTCCTTGGCGGTCTCATCCAAGAATAAGCCTCACAACCGACTCGGCCGTGCGCCCGATGAGCAACTCAAGATTTTGGCATCAGCGGCCGTTTCCTAACCCGCGTGCCTTACCTCCACGTGCCCCGGTTCCAGGTCGTCCATTCTTACCGGGCTGGCTTAAGCCTGGCCTCATATTGTTGCTTGCGTTGGCCCCAACGAACCCGATGCGGCCCAACCAAGACATGACGGATTGCGGCCAAAGTCCGCAAGAAGGATGCTGGTGCCGGAAATGCGTAACGGGCCGAGAACATTCAACCTTCAAAAATGCGAAGGGAGGCAAGGATAAAGCGCGGGGTGACGACGATGCATGGGGTTGGGACGAGAAAACATTGCGAGAAGAAATGGCGAAAGCGAAGAGGGCTGGATTATGCGACGGTCAAATATGATTCCGGCGGCAATCAGTTATGGGTTGCACGCTACAGCGGCCCAGGACAGAACCTTGACCTCGCGCTTGCGCTGGGTTTAGATGCAGATTCGAACGTATACGTAACGGGCTACTCGTACGTCGCGGGCACTGGCGCCGACTATGCCACGATCAAATACGATTCGGTCGGAAATCAGTTGTGGGCAGCCCGGTATAACGGGCCTGGAAAAGGGAACGACTATGCCCAGGGGCTCGCAGTGGATAACGCTGGAAACGCATGCGTTACAGGAATGTCTCACGGTTCCGGCGCAAACAACGAGTATGCTACGATCAAGTACGATTCGGGCGGCAATCCGTCGTGGGCCGCCCGCTACAACGGGCCTGGAACGATTTTGAGTTGGCCTACGCCCTGGCCTTGGACGCGGCGGGCAACGTTTACGTCACCGGCCAGTCGCTCGGCGCGGGAACCAACTCCGACTATGCGACGGTCAAATACGACTCCAGCGGAAACCAGTTGTGGGCCGCCCGCTACAACGGGCCTGGAAACGATCGTGACGTTGCCGAAGCGCTGGCCGTGGACGCAGCGGGGAACGTTTACGCCACGGGCAACTCGCCCAGGCGTCGCGTGTAATCCTCGATGGCCGCAGGCAGTGCGGTCCCGTGCGGCGCGCTCGTCACTATTTTCACGTACGCCACCACATCCTGCTGAAAATTGTGAGCATCGTCGAGGTAATTGATGCTGTTCGCGATCATGGTCATATTAGCGTTAACCTGCGTGAGCACTCCGGCGGTAAGCACGCTCGAAAGCGTCGCCGAGTAGTTGTTGCACTCGACTTTGAAAGTCGCATGCCACGGAATGAGGGCTGACAGCTTTGCAGGGTACCAATTTGAGGCCATAAGAGCAATTATTGGCAGAGCGGTGCAAATTTGCTAGTTTCCGGGAGTAGTGGGAAGCTATTTCGCCCCTGCGGGAAGCAATTCCGCACCTGCGGCAACCATTTTCGAACGTGCGGCAAGCACTTTCGCACCTGGAAAGGCCTAATTGTCGCTACGACATTGAAAACCAATACGCCCGTGTGGACAACCTAAATCGCCAGCGCTGTCAAGTAAAACCTATGTTACAATGCAACCATGGGTTGGAAGTGCCCTGGATGCGGACTCGCAAACAACAATGGCCCTTTTTGTAATGGATGCGGCTTCACTCCACCAAAGCCGACCATTATGTCTGGAGGAGGAAGTACCTTCCAGCCGATAGGACTTCGTGACCTGCCAAGGATTCTTATTTCGGGCCTATGCGTTGCGCTCTTTGTGGGTTCATTATATGCAGTTGCTACATCCGTCTCATGGCGAGATATTAAGATCGGGCCGGAAAGCGTCCAATCGATCAGATCAAAAATTCATTTCGGAATGGACGCAAAGCATGTAGTTGACGCTATAGGTGAACCCGACCACACCCAAGTTTCAGATTCGCAAATCATGGGACACTCCTATCATTCCGAGTTTTGGTATTACGGCTCACTTCAAGTGCATCTGGAAGATGATCGAGTCACAAGCATAAGCCGCTGGTAGTGCGCCCCTTCGCGATATGGCTCCAATCTACACGGGACTCGCGTTGAAACTCCATTCTATGATTCGAAGCAAGGAGTCAATAGCCCAGGGGGCGAGCACTCTCGCGCCACCTAGCAAATGGAGGCTCATTCGATCATATCACCAGGATATAGTCGCATGCCCGAGCTCCGTCGTTACTAAGCCTCCTTAAAGCAGCTCGAGGTCGTCCGGATTTAGGGTGTAGATCGGGCCTCGTGGAAAGTCTCTCCAAACAAGGACGCCATGCCTTGTCACACCCCACAACAGGCCATCCCATTGGCCGTCGATGCGCACGTCCCGCAATAGGTGAGGCGTGAAACGGCGCAATCCCTCTAAGTCGACTGTAGGAAATTGGCAATAGCCCGGCGAGTGGGATTCTGAAAGTGAGGGCAAGAGTAGCCTTACAAGTTCTGCCTTGCATTTGACGATCCTTTCCTTGAGATGCTCCGGAAGGACGCCCGAGGGTCGCGCCTTAATGCGTCCATCCACGATCGATAGCTCGACCCCGGCTTCGCGAACTTCCCGAATCAAGTCAGTGGCCGTCATCCGATATCCTCCAAGTCATCCCCAATGCCCGTTTCCAGATTTCGAACCGCTACACCGCTACAAAGCCCGTCCGCTTGTTCGCGGTTGAGTGCAGGAGTCTTATGCTGTTCGCCGTCTATGTAGCGGCTCTTCTCGGAAGAGGCGGTATGTAATGGCGTAGCCGCTAGACCCGCTGGCGTGTCCTGCCGTTCGCCATTGTTCGCCTCGTGGTCATGTAGCGGCGTAGCGGCTGAGATAGGGAGAAGATAGCTCGCGAATGCATTTTCGAACTGATTGAGAAAGTATCCCTTCTTCGGTCCGTCGTCGAAACGGATATTTCGAGATGTAATTCCATACTGCTTGAGAAGGCAAGCCAATTGAGACATAGTAATCGGCTTTCCCCCTTTGCCGAAATCGGACCATGGTGCTTCCTCCATACCGCCAAGGGCTAAACAAAGATCTGCCGACCTCATCCGATCTTCAACGAACATGGCCCGGATGTCGGCAAGGAGTCGCTCGCTGGTCGTTGTGTCGTCACCTTCCCGGCTTCTTGAAAGCAGCACAGCAGCCGAACGAGCCAGAATGGGCCATTCTCCGCCAGCAACACCCGCAATGGCTAGGAGTGGTTCCCAGATGTCTTCGGCGCGATCGTCGAGGCCTTCAGGCATGGCGGGCTCTAGCACCGACAATTGGTCTCGCATGTCAGAGGTCCACCGAGCGCACTTCGACCCTAGAGAAGAAAACAGTTCCTTGGCCACTTTACGGCGAAGTTTCTCAACCTCATAGCCCTTTGGCTTTCGCTCCATTCGCACGACAATGCTTCGATCCAAAACCGTATCCCACGGATCGTGGATCATTGCATAAGCGAGGGGGCAGAAAATATCGAATTCGCGAGGCTCATGATCGTCGCCTACACACCGCAACCACTTAGAGCCTGACTCGCTCGAACCGTTTAGAAGACCGCGCATATCTTGGTTCTCCTTCGAGATGGTGTCCGCCTCATCGATTACGATCGTTGGCCTCACCAGCTGAATCACGCGAAACAGCGCAGCTGCCGAGGCACTCTTGCTATCCTTTGCGCGAGAGGCGCTGTGCTGGATACAAAACAGGACGTTGGACTTGCCACAACGCTTAGTCGGCGAGATCAGCCCGAGTTTTGGGGACCAGTCAAACAGGTCGAAGATGTAGGTGTGCACGATCCAAAGCGCGAGGGCCTCGGGTCCGCCTTTTGGAAGCATCAGAAATCTCTTGAGGGTTAGGACTAGCTCGCAAAGCAGGTCCGCGCCTACCACTGGCTCGGGCCATGGCTCTACCTGAACCATCTCAATCTTGCGTCCTTGCTTGGTGTCCGTTGCTTCGGAACCCGTTCGCTTTGCAATTTCCTTGCGCAACAGATCAACAGGTACACCAAGGAACTTTGCCGATTCCTTCAGCTGCCTTGCGCGTTCAAACTCCGGTAGGTTGGCGAGCCGCTCGATTTCGGCATGATCGTTGTCGCCTACTACCCCCTGCGAATTCGTTTGAGTTCGCAGGAGAGCCCGAACGTCTTGCCAATGCTTATCGGCGCACGAGTTGTGTTGGCACTTGAAGCCGAGCTTCCCATCCTGGTAACGAAAGATGGCCGCCTCACCCTTGCCATGTTCAGGGTTGAAGGGGCAATGGTCGAGCTTGTACCGATCCGCATCGTTATGTGAGTCGAGGCTGTACCCAATTCCCAGCTTTTCTAAGAACGCTTCCAGGTCGAACGAACGGTTCCCAGTAGACTGCGTCGCCTGTCGTGGATTGGCCCGTTCCGGATGCAACCTGCGTAACTGTTCTGTGGTCACAACTGTCTCCGCCCGTGTACCGCTCAACGACGAGAGCCGCCATGGGGCATCCAGGGTATGGTCCCCCTTTGTTGCCACCGTGCCATAGAGCTTCGTAATCCGGCCCGCGTTGAATACCGAGCGATCTACGCACACCGATACATCGTCAAACCGCTCAGCGAGGCCAGCCAGCGCGCCTTTCACCAGCTGCGTGCTTTGCTCATCGTTCGGCAGGTCGATTGGATACAGCAGGTGGATCCCATTGCCGGATTCGCCAAGCAATGGTTGTGGCCATCCTTCCTCCGCTAGGAATTCGCGACAAACCTTAGAGCGTGCCTCTGCTGCCTCTAGTTGCATGTCTGTGGCCGGCGTATCTTTCGGTCGGCATGGATCAAAGTCGACCAAGATCCAGCGTCGCCGAATGACATCGCCATCGGCCGTAGTGGCTGATGCGAAGTCCTGCATTCGGTTTGCGTATCGCGAAAGCAATTGCGGGTCGATCTCGTTCAGCGTCACATAACAAGCCGCATCCGAAGCGTTCAGACGCACTGCAGCCTCCACCAGATTGCTTCGATGGCGAAAGTCGAAGTACCCCGACGTGATTCTCTTTTTGCCTTTGTGGATCGCTCTAAGCTCGATCACTTCCGATGACTTATACAAAACTTCCAGTGCCGCCAAGATCATGGCTGTATCGGGAGTGGGCTTTCTCGTCAT
>JBBQMJ010000242.1:0-5789 GCA_038328815.1 Fimbriimonadales bacterium
AATGTGAAATGTGAAATGTGAAATGTCAAATGTCAAATGTCAAAGGTGAAAAGTGAAATGTCAAATGTGAAGGGACGGACTGGTCTTCCGACTCTTCAACTTTCACCCTTCACTTAACTACTTTTTGGCTCCTGCCAGAACTTTTGCGTCCTCTACTACTGCGAGCACATCTTCGGCTCTTAGGATCGTGTAGTCCTTGCCTCCGACGGTGACTTCGGTGCCGCCGTACTTGCCGTAGAGAACGGTGTCGCCCTTCTTAACGTCGATGGGGGCGAGCTGGCCGCTGTCCATGCGCTTGCCGGGGCCGACAGCTAGGACGGTTCCGCGCTGGGGCTTTTCTTGGGCTGTGTCGGGAAGGATGATGCCACCGGCGCTCTTTTCTTCCTTAGCGGCAGCTTCTACGATGATTCGATCATGAAGTGGTTGAAGGTTCATAGGTTTTCCTCCTTGTATTAGGAACTCTACGTTCCTGGAAAATCGGTGTTAGCAGTATACCGAGGAGAGTGCTAATTGGAGCAAGTGTGAGCGCTAGGTGGGTGAATCGGCATTGAGGATGAGGCATTGGGATGGCCGTCAACAAAAAATAGTTGTAAAACCTGTTAGAAATACTTGTCACAGAACATGCAACAGTTTTTAGAATGTAAGGGTTTAGAGGAGAACTTTTTGTTATGAAAATTAAATTGCTTATTTCTTTCGGAGCGCTTGCATTGGCTAGCGTTTCGTTTGCTGGCTCGACGAGTGTCTATTCGGAAGGTGCTTTCAACGCGGATGACTTCATTAATTGGGGCCAGTTTGGTGCTGACTTCACGACCGTGAACAGCGGGAGCCACGGCTTCACCAATAACGGCGTTGGTTTCACGTTGTATAGCGCCAACGATTTTAGTGGCGCCGACGATGGCGGTTCCTATCTGACCGCAACCGAGGGTTCGTCTTGGAACGGCGTTTTCAACTCTGGCGATAGCGTTCTGTACAAGGCAAGCAGCTTCCCGAGCGATTTGACGATCGTATTCGATACGGCCATCGGTGGCTTTGGCACGGGCTTCCAGTCGAACACGTTTGGCGATTTCGTGGGTGGCCTTGGTACTTGGGACGGTCTTTACCCAGCGGCTAATCCGGTTGGCTTCGCAAACACTAGCGGTTCGAACTTTGGCGGTTCGACCGGCACCTATCCTTGGATGGGTGTTGTGAGCGATCAACAAGACATCTTTGAAATCTTCGTAGGCGTTCAGATGGCCGACCTGGTTTCGGATCCTCAGGGTGCTGGCTTTGGCCACACACTGATCCGCGACAGAGCTGTTCCAGAACCGGCTTCCATGGCCGCTCTTGGACTTGGCGTGGTCGCACTCATTCGACGACGAAAGCAAGCTAAGTAAAAGCTTGTATTTGCGAAGAGCCTCGGCCATTCATAGCCGAGGCTCTTTTGTTTGTCATTTCCCTGGCTGTCATGGATGAGTAGGGGGAGAATAGGTCCGCCCAACCATCGTCTAATGAAGCCGCTGGCGCTATCTCTTCTGAGCGTTCAGCGGACCGCCGAAAACAACCATAGTGTACTTTGCTACATTTTCTTGTATTTCCCTGCGAGCTTGGGAACCCATTACTAGTAGATTTGCTTAAAGGAATTACGAGCTAGTAATGGAACGGGGCTAATCGAGAAAGGCAAATGGACTAGAACCCGGCATTTTTGCGGAATTATGGGGTCTCATTATTTGCCTTGAAGCGTCCTATTAGTTTTAAGGGGCAGAGTTAATATGAATAGATTCAAACTTGCGGCAACGATATCAGCACTATTGCTGGCGGCCGCTTCACAAGCTTACGTGGTAACGTTCGACGATTTGGCGCCGTTTACGAGCCTGGACAATTCCACTTATGGAGGGGTTCTGTTCGGCAATTCTTCCGAGAATGCAGCCGCTGATTCGGGCTTTTTTGTGGTGGATAACGAGACAGACTATTCCGCCGCGCACTCGGGGCATAACTACGTGTTTAACGGTTACGGGCCAAACAATCTGTGGTTTGATTTTGGGACCCAGGTCGAATTTAACGGAGCTTGGTTTGCTTCCGTGTTCGGCTTAGATGTCGCAGACCAAGCGCAGCAGGTCCGCTTCCATGATGACCAGGGAAATACGAGTGATTGGCTAACGCTTTCGGATACGCCTCAGTATCTGGATGCCAGCTTTAGCGGATCGACAAGAGTTTATGTTGAGCGCTCCGGTGGCCAAGATTTGTCGCAGTGGTATGGCATGGACGACGTGACCTACAACGGCGCGGGCGCTCCGCCGGTGCCTGAACCTGGAACGATGGTTGCCCTTGGCCTTGGAATCGCTGCGTTGGTGCGACGGCGACGCTCTTAAGTTTTCAAGTATTGAGTATTGAGATCTGCTTGAGGCGTTCTTCGCCGCTCCGGCCCTTAATACTCGATACTTGAGAATTTCAAAATTTGACCCCTGGGATCCCGGGCTCTGTAAGGAGTGCGGGATCTAGCACTTTTTTGAGCGTCTCCTCGTCCATCAGCCCTTTTTCCCGTACTACTTGAGGGATGGTTTTCTTCTCTGCTAAAGCTGTTTTGACGACATCGGCTGCTGCTTTATAGCCGATGTAGGTGTTTAGGGCGGTTGCTAACGAGGGAGATGTCTCGGCATAGTAGGCGCAGCGCTCAGCATCGGCCTTAATGCCTAACACGCAATTGTCTGTAAAGGTATCCAGCGTGTTCGTAAGAATTTGCAGCGCGAACTGGGCGGAGAACGCCATGCCGGGCATCATTACGTTAAGTTCAAGTTGTCCAGCCTGTACACAACCATCGATACTCTGGCACTGGCCGAGCACTTGATAGAGGACGATATTGAGATTCTCGGCCATGCTGGGATTGACCTTTCCTGGCATGATGGAAGAGCCGGGTTGGACGGCGGGAAGGATGATCTCGGCTAGGCCGGTTAATGGGCCGGAGCAGAGGATTCTTAAGTCATTTGAGATGCGGGTGAGTTCTAGGCAGAGCATTCTTAGGGCCGAAGAAAGGGCGGAGAGTGCGAATCCGCTTTGCATTGCTTCCCTTAGGTCGGGCGCGTTGCGGAATTTGAGACCCGTGTAGGCATTGAGCTTCTTGACGACTTCGAAGCGGTACTTGGGATGGGTGTTGAGGCCGGTTCCTGCGGCGCTGCCTCCGATGCCTAGTTCTTCCAACTCGTAGGCCGCATGCTCCAGCCAGGTTCTGCATTTCTTGACGGCAGCGGCGTAGGCTGCGAACTCTTGTCCGAGCCTGATGGGCACGGCGTCTTGGAGGTGGGTTCTTCCTGATTTCAGGATATGGTCGAACTCGCGGCCTTTGGCTGATAGCGCTGATTCTAGTTTGTCGACTGCCTTGAAGAGGTCTTCAAGCATTATCCGCGACATGATGCGGATGGAGGCGGGGACGGTGTCGTTGGTGGACTGGCCGTAGTTGGGATGGTCGTTGGGGTTAACGATCTTGTACTCGCCAAGCTTGCCGCCAAGGATTTCCTCGGCTCGGTTAGCGAGGACCTCGTTGACGTTCATGTTGAGGCTGGTGCCGGCGCCCATGTGGAAGACGTCGATGGGGAACTGGTCTCTTAGCTTGCCGCTTAGGATTTCGTCGGAGGCTTGGACGATGGCGTTGCCGATTTTGTCGTCGAGAAGCTTGAGCTCGGTATTGGTCGCTGCGCACGCCTTCTTGAGGAGGATGAAGGCGTCGATCATCTTGGGATGCTCGGTCAGGCCTGAGATTTGGAAGAGGCCGCGGGTGCGTTCAGCCTGACTGCCCCAGTAAGCGCCCGCAGGCACTTTCACATCGCCGAGGCTGTCTTTTTCGGTTCGGAAATCCATGGTTTGAGTGTACTCGGGAGGTGCGTGGCGACCGGCCAGGCGCGGGAGGGGTCGAACCCCGTTTCGACCGGCCCAGGTAGGGCAGGCGGAGGTTCACAGGCTAAGTCCACCCATGTAAGGACGAAACGGGGTTCGCCCCTCCCTTTCGGAGGTGCGAAAAAACTCAGATATCAGGGAACCGGGCCACTTTCGACCCGACGCCAACCCTTCCTAACCACCCAGTTAACTTTTTTTCGACCTTGTAGTTCAACCTTAAGTATTTGCCCAGGGCAATACCGCACAAGGTGCAAATGACTATCCAAACAACTCCGGTCGGCGCAAATGTGTAGATTGCTCCGTGCATAAAATGACCTTCAAATTGCTTGTCGTTGGCATCCATCTCACGGCCAATCGTCACCCACTCGGGGCTGAAACGAATCGTCCGATCCATTCGGTGCTGGATGCCCAACCCATCAGTCAAGTCGTAGCACGCCTTCCAGAAACCCGCCTTCATGCCCTCCTCCAGAATTAACACCACACAGATAAAACAGATAACGAGTCCTGCGAGGTGAAAGTAGGGAAACCTTGCTGCATTCGCAAGGCCGAGAACCCTATTCCTCCAGCCCTTCGGTGGCAAGATCGGTGCTTGGGGGTCGGAGGCAAACTTCCCAGCCGGCGTACTGTTCTCATACGCGCGTAGCAATTGGAGGGGTTCAAAGTCAAAATGGGTCTTCCCAGACTTGTTGGCGGCAAGCTCTTCGTCTAATCGTTTCAGCCACACTTCAAAGCCGTCGGAAATTGCCATGTTTTGGAGTGTAGCGTAGCTTTGTCACGGTAGCTGACCTTGAATTCGGTACGGGGGTAAAAACCAACCCCCGCCTACTCGCGGCTGGTATCGGGGTGGGATTTGACTCTGAAGGTAATTGGTTGCAGGGTAGGCACCGGTTGGTTTTTACCGGCGTTCCGGAGGGTCTGCCGAAGTAGCTGGTCGGATTTGCGTGGGGAGGGTCAAACTGCGTTTCGACCTGCCCAGGTAGCGCAGGCGGAGGTTCACAGGCTAAATCCAACCAAGTAAGGACGAAACGGGGTTCGTCCCTCCCGACCGGAACGCCGACACGAGCGAGGCTGTCTAATTGCGCTACTTGGTTGTAATTGTCATCCTTACCGTGGCAGAGGCGAAGTGAAGGATCGTGTTTGGTAGCGCTGCGCTAAGGTGAAAACGCGGCGCTGCGATCACGATCCCTCGATGCCTCGGGATGACAACCGTAATTCTTATGGCTAACCGACAAGACATGCTCCCAATGAGACAGCCCCAATGCATCCGGCGCCTACTGGCGGCGAGTCTTACTAGTGCGAAGTTGGAATTCTTGCACGGTGATAGGGATGACATTTGGGAACGAGAGGCTGGGGGCAGATTCTATCGCTTCGCTCCAGAATGACAAACGAGGAAAGGGGTGTTGAAATGAAAAATCCTTCCAGCCTAAGGGCTAAAATCCTCGGGTGAGCACAACCGTTATCCTCGACAGAAATACCAACCAGGCCCTAGGCATCGGCCAGTTTGCCATCGACTTCATGGCGGGCAAGCTTGGGCCGGGGCCCTCGCAGAAGGTTCTGGAAAGGGTACGGCTTTTCCATACCGACTCCGTGCTCTGTGGCGCTTCCGCCCTTGCATTGCAAACGAACGCCCCAACCATCCTTAGAAACGAAGCCCTGGACTACCCAGACGACAAGGGCGCTAAAGTCTTCGGCTCAGATAGGAAAGTCAAAGCGGAGAAGGCCATCCTTGCCAACGCGGCGGCGGTACGTGAGTGGGACAGCAACGGTACCAACTTTGGCTACAACCCGGCGCTTGGACACACAGCGGGCGAGTTTGGGCATAACGACTTCTACGGTGTGGTGATCGCCGCTTGCCAGCAGGAAGGTTTGAACGGCGAGACGGCTTTAAAGGCGATGGTGTTGCTCGACGAGATTAGGGGGCG
>JBBQMJ010000243.1:0-5788 GCA_038328815.1 Fimbriimonadales bacterium
AAAGATACAACCGTAACCGTCGGCGAAGAAGGGAAGAAGGGCGTGATCCGACATGATGTCGATCAGTCCAAGGAAATCGCGGCCGGGACGTCTGACAAGATCAAGCAGGGCGAGAAAGACGTTTATGGTAGCTAGGCCCGAGCCTATTCCCGCCGTTCCAACGGCATTTTGAAAGCGGTGTCGTGTCAAGTCTCTGAATAGGGGCCGGGACAAGGGGGACCCCACTAAGGCGCTATGGCGCGCCTTGCGAACACTTGCAGCCGGAATGCGTCATAAGGTTGTCGCCCTGACGGTTACATTCGGGGCTTTAAAAAGGAACCCTTATGCTTGAAACAATTATCGTTATCCTCGTGATCATGTGGCTACTCGGCTTCTTTGTGATCCACATTGGGTCGCTGATTCATGTTCTGCTCGTAATTGCTCTCGTCGTCGTGATTCTCCGCGTCATCCAAGGTAGACGGGTCGTTTAGTCGTCAGGGCTTGCGCACCGAATTAGGTCACGAGATGCAAATTACGGCTCTGATACCTCGCTTGGGGAGGATGAATCCAGAGCCTGTTCCAGTTGTTCTGCCATTCGCTCGGGATTTGTCGTCTCACCCAATACATCCATTCCCGGAGCCACTGGCATATTCAAGTGCCCCATGATTTGTTTGAGCATGCTTAGCATCTGGCTAGTTTCTTGTTCGGCGAGAAGGTTGATTTGGAGCTCAAGATGGTTGCGTCGATCGGCGATGTGTTGTTGACGGTTTTGACTGATCAAAACGAAGGTGGAAAGCAAGATCGCCTCTATACCCATGCCAAGGCCCAGATAGGTAAACGGCGCGGGGTCTGGCCTGAATTGTGGGGAAGTATTGCTATTCCATAGAATCCAGGCAATGATGAACACTCCTTGCGCAAGCACGAATCCAGGTTGGCCGCAAATGTTGCCTACGAACACAGCGATCACATCCGGTGTCGAGCGCGCTTCGTGCGCGGCGTTTTCAATTCGGGCAATTGTCTCAATGTTGGCTTGCGTCAGCTCATCAAGGGTCGCGAAACGCTGCAGTTCAGGTTCGACGGATTTCTTCATACGATAGTCAGACGGCATTCAGGGCCGCAGTGGCCTTCAGTACCGGAATGTCGGCTCTTGGACGGGATCGAACCGCTTCTATCGGAGATTTGATAGCACTTCCTCAGTCCCGATTCGTGCGGAATATCGATCCCCGCGGCTATCGCTCCCACTGCTCTAATGCCCCGATAAATACACCGTGGAGCCGCCGCATAGCGATGGCGCCCGGTTAATCATGAAACGGTTTTACATTCTCGCACTATCGATTCTCCCTGTTGCCGCTCTCGGACAGACCGAGCCTAAACAGGATATGACCCAATTTGGCATCGAAGACTTGATGAAGTTTGAAGTCACGACCGCTTCAAAAGGCGCTCAGTCTTTGTCGGATGTTCCGTCGGCCATCTTTGTCATTAGCGAAGACGACATTCGGCGCTCCGGCGCGGGAAACATCCCTGAGGCTTTGCGCTTGGCGCCGGGCGTGAACGTATCCCAGATTGATGCCAACAAATGGATGGTCAGCATTCGCGGATTCAACAATCGTTTCGCGGACAAGCTCTTGGTACTCATCGATGGCCAGAGCGTCTATACACCGCTATTTTCCGGCGTTTACTGGGACGCTCACATGCTGCCCTTGAACGAAGTGGATCGGATCGAAGTAATTCGTGGACCCGGTGGATCCCTGTGGGGCGCCAACGCCGTTAATGGTGTCATCAATATCATCACAAAGAAGACTTCGCAAACAGTTGGAGGAGCATTTACCTCTGAGGTCGGTTCAGACACCAAAGAGAATGTAGGGATGCGTTATGGCGGCAAATTCTCGAAGGATGCCTTTTACCGCGTTTACGCAAATATCTTCGCCAGTTCCGCCCTCGACATTTTGCCGGGGAAGCCTGGACCGGATGATTGGCAATCCATTCAGACCGGTATTCGAATTGACAAAGGCCTGGACACTGATCATCACTTTATGTTCAAGACAGATGTCCAGACGGAACATGTTGGACAGCGATATACCAGACCTACGCTTCAAGCGCCGTACTCTCAAACACTTGAAGCACGATATCCCGTATCGGGCATCAATAGCATTCTCCGGTGGGAAGGCACTGAGGGTGGACGAACGCACAGCCTACAAATTTCCTTCACCCATGCCGATCGAGACGCAGCCCCGGATTTACCTGAGCTTCGTGACACTATTGACGTTGACTATCAGACCCAGCTCAAGAAGGTTGGCCGCCACGCGCTGACAGTTGGGGCAGGATACAGCTACTCTGCAGACTCTACTGCTGTCGGAGTAGTAAATTTTGCCCCGAGTTCATATAAGGAGACCTTGTTCAGTGCTTTCCTCCGCGATACAGTGGAAGTCGCCCGCGACATCAAACTCCAAATCGGGTCCAAATTGGAGCACAACCCGTTCACCGGTTGGGAGATTCAACCAAGCGCCCAACTTCTTTACACTCCTAACGAGCAGCGAAGCTACTGGTGTTCCCTCTCCAGAGCAGTTAGAACGCCGTCCCGAGGGGATATTTCGTCGGAATTCGATGCAGCGGTGATTCCCGGCAATCCACCAACCATTCTGGAGTTCATTGGCAATCCTGCACTAGCTTCAGAAGAAGTCATCTCAAATGAAATTGGAACCCGCTTTACGCTGAAGGACACCACATTCTTGGATTTCACCGCGTTCTTCAATGAATACAAGAAACTCCGCTCGTACGAACCTGGGCAGCCATTCTTTGACACGGACCATGTCGTAGTTCCGTTCTTCTTCGGTAACAAGAGATCCGCTCAGACCGCAGGTTTCGAGGTTGCTTTAAAGACCAGGCTAAAGCCATGGTGGAGCCTCGATGCGAGCGCGTCCCTTTTCTCAGAAAGGATGCGATTGAGTTCCGATAGCGGCGACAACATCGGACTTTACACAAGCGACGGACGCGGTGGAGCTTCGCGACAGCAGTATCAAGTCCATTCAAAAATGGACCTTGCCCACGGCATCGAGTTTGACAATTCGTTGTACTACGTGAGCGCCCTAATAAATGGCGTCGTTCCCGCTTACTACAAACTCGATTCCAGAATTGGCTGGTCTCCCAACAGCAACTTGGAATTTAGCGTAGGCGTTCGCAATGCTCTTAAGCCATCCACCCTTCAGGCGGGCGAAGCAGCGTTTGAAACTGCCGAGACCATACCGAGAAGCATCTATTTGAAGATGACTCTGAAATTCTAGGCAACGCAATGACATTTAGACTGACACGAGTTTGGATTATCGCGCTCCTGCTATTTGGCGGCGCAAGGGCTTACGCCGTTGACCGCGAGCACCAGCTCAAGGCTGCCTTCATCTTCAATTTTGCTAAGTTTATCGAATGGCCGGGTGGGCTCGGGGATTCTGGGTCACCGTTCGTGATCGGGGTTTATGGGACCGATACATATGGCCAAGAACTCGAGCAAGCTCTTGGCGGCAAAAATATCGATGGGCACCCGATTATCATCGAGGAAATTCACGCTGATAGCTCAGTGCACCGTTGTCGCCTACTTATCACTGGTGCGAACACAGAAGAGCGCATAAGCCAATTGGTAAGGCTCAGCAAGACTTCGGGAACGGTTCTGATTGGTGATGCCCCGGACTTTGCACGCATGGGTGGGACGGTAGGATTTGGGATTTCTTCGGGCAAGATTCGGTTTGACGTGAACTTGTTGACAGCTCGAGCAGATAGCGTTGCGATTAGTTCACGATTGTTGGGGCTCGCGCGAAGCGTCATTCGCTAGGACATTTCTGATGAAACGATTGTCAATCAAGCACAAATTGATTCTTATCACTACTGCCGCAACGGGATTAGCGCTGCTCATCTCTGCACTTGCGTTCCATTTTTACGATCGCAGCAGCTTCAGGGACCAGATGAAGCATTCGTGGGACATCCAAGCCAAGATTCTCGCAAGCAATTGTACCGCGGCCCTAACATTTGGGGATGATGCTGCGGCAAGAGAAATACTCGGAGCGTTGCAAGCTGATAACCAAATAGAGAATGCAACTCTTTATGATTCCAAAGGCAGCCAATTTGCCTCATACAGCAGCAGGACCACTACTCTCCACATACCAAAGCAACTCACGACACCATCGCCCCTAGATGAGGGAAGGTACGTGCGCACTTCGGTACCCATCAGGATGAAGGGCGAGATCGTGGGCTCATTGGTAGTTGTTACCAATGTTTCCGAGCTGAGTAAGAGACTGAGCAGCTACATGTCGATCACGGGGTTGTTAGGCATCTTGTCCCTAGCCGTGGTCGTCCTGATTGCCACGCGCTTGCAAAGGCTCATATCAGACCCGGTCCTTCGACTCGTTGAGACAATGTCGCAAGTCTCGTCGGATAAGGACTACGCAATAAGGGTCAAGGTCGAAACTCACGACGAAATCGGCACCCTCGTTGAAAGCTTCAACGAAATGCTCGGCGAAGTTGAGCAACGAGATAAGGACCTTGAAGACAGGGTCGCCCAGCGAACTGAGGCACTCAGCACAGAAAATCAGGAACGTAAGAGAGCCGAAGTTGAACTTGCTACCGCGCTTGAAGAGGCTAAGAATCTCGCCGAAGTTGCGCACGCCGCAAACAAGTCCAAATCGGAGTTCCTTGCAAACATGAGCCACGAGATTCGCACGCCAATGAATGGCGTGATTGGCCTAACGAGCTTGCTTCTAGACACAAAACTCGACGCTGAGCAATTAGACTTCACGAAGACGATCAAGACAAGTGCGGAATCGCTGTTAGGAATCATTAACGACATTCTCGATTTTTCGAAGGCCGAGGCTGGCATGCTCACTTTGCAGCCTGAAGATTGCTCTCTTGCCGTACTTATCGAAGAGATAGGCGAAGTAATGGCTCAACAAGCGGAGGCCAAGGGCCTGGAGCTGATCTGTCATTGCGAGCATGCAATCCCAGCGGTCGTCCACGTAGACTATGGCCGACTGCGCCAGATTCTAGTGAACTTCGTCAACAACGCTATCAAATTCACTGCCAAAGGTGAGATATTGATTAAGGCCGAGCTCCAAAATATTCGCGAAGGAACCGCCTTCGTCCTCTTCTCCGTGACAGACTCTGGAGTCGGAATCGCGCCGGACCAAATCAAACGCGTATTCGAGAGCTTTACTCAAGCGGATGGAACAAGTACCCGCAAACATGGCGGCACCGGGTTGGGGCTAACCATTTGCCGGCAGCTTATCGATGCAATGGATGGCGAGGTGCAATTGGAGAGCATCCTTGGCGAGGGCTCGACATTCTCCTGCTTGATCCCTATCCGCGTTGTTCAAGAAAGGTACACACAGGCCACAGACCTACGGCACAAGAGGGTTCTGGTCGTTGATGACAATGCAACAAATCGTAAAATCGTTTCCGAGAATCTTCGCTCATGGGATTGTCAGGCGGAACTCGCGTCGAGCGGTCATGAGGCAATAGACATTCTGAGGGCTCGTGGCGAAGACTATTTCACGGCCGTGCTGATGGATATGCACATGCCGAAAATGGACGGCGCTGAGACAACAAGGAGTATTCGTAAAGTCCTTAAGTTTGCCGGTGTCCCGGTTATTTTGCTATCCTCCATGGGCACGTACCTTTCTTCGGAGGACCTGGAGCGGAGGGGGTTCTCCTCATGCCTCCTCAAACCAGTCAGGCCAAGTCGTCTCTACAGCGCCCTGCTTGCAGTCCTCAACAGAACCGCCCGCCAGGTCGAATTGATTGAGGACACTCCGGCGGTAGCGGAACGTCG
>JBBQMJ010000244.1:0-5765 GCA_038328815.1 Fimbriimonadales bacterium
GGTCTTTATGGCAAATCAAAACGCCGTCCGCGGAAACCACCACGACAAGATCGTTGACCCCAAGAACGCCCACTTTGTGAGAACTCTCGTTAACCAACACGCACCCGTGCGAATCAACGGAAATCACATCGCCAAGCACCACGTTTCCATCGGCATTGCGCTCAAAGGACCGCTCCAAAGCGTCCCAAGCGCCAACATCGTCCCACGGAAAGTCGCCCGGAACCACAAAAACATTCTCCGCCTTTTCCATGAGTGCGTAGTCCACTGACTGGCTCGGCAAACCCCGAAACAGCTCGGCCGCTACTCCGTCCTGACCCTTCTTCAACGCCTCTGCCATTTTCAGGACGATCATATAGACCTCAGGCTGCGCGACTTGCAACTCAGTGAGGAACGAGGCAACTGACCAAAAGAACATGCCGCTGTTCCAGAGGTAATTTCCGCCCTTCAAATACTCCTGCGCCGTTGGCATGTCGGGCTTTTCATGAATTGCGACCGACCTTTGCGGCTCCTTGCTGTGTGCATCAGCCAATTGGATGTAGCCATAGCCGGTCTCGGGCCTATTTGGTCGAATGCCAATGGTTACGAGAGCCCCCGTTTGTTCGGCGGTGATCAGCGCCTTGCTTACGGTTTCCCGAAACAGGGGATCGTTTCCTATCTTGTGGTCCGCGGTGAGAATCGCTAGGGACACTTGATCGTCGGGGAACTTGGCAAGCATCTGCGCAGCTACCCAACCCAGGCAGCTCAAGGTGTTGCGTTTATCCGGCTCAGCTATGACATTCTCCGCCAGGGCCGAACCATCAGACTTAATTGCCGCATCCAGGGACCGAGTCGTCGCTACAAAAATGCGTTCCTTGGGGATCAATGGGGCGATGCGTTGGACTGCTTCGCCAAGCAAAGTCTGCTCGGGGTGAGTGAGTTTAAGGAGTTGCTTGGGTCTTTTCGCGTTTGAAAGGGGCCAGAACCGTTCGCCGGACCCTCCGGCCATGATAACGGCGAGACGTAGAAAGCTCATTGGTTCTTGAACCCTACCCGGAAAGAATGCGAGGAGAGAATAGGCCCGAATATTAAAGGGAGGTACATGATTAGCTCTCCGATCAGACGAGCCGTACGTCAACGTGTTCGGCAAGAGAACCCACAAAAGGGGCCAAATCGCCCCGCTTTATTGCTGAAAATGGACGTTTTTTGAAAGAACCTGTAATTCCTCGTTGGAATATGGAAAGGCCGCACCGAGAATTCTCTTGTTGGAATGCGCAAGCTGCGTTTCCTCGGAGCAATTAACGATGCCGCTGTACGCTTATACTGCAATCGATACCGCTGGAAGAACTGTACGTTCGACCGTAGAAGCGGACAACGAGCAATTAGTTCTTGCAAAGCTAAGGGATCAATCCCTTCACTGCACAGATATTAAGAAGACCAACGCCAAGGCTGGCCAGAAGTCTTTTGGCAAGAAAAAACTGAAGCTGAAGAACCTCGTTGTCTTCTCCCGACAGTTCGCCACGATGATCGACGCGGGTATCCCCATCCTTCGATGCCTTGACATCCTCGTTGGCCAAACCAAGGACCCAACGCTCAAGGAGTGCCTCGAGGCCGTGACCGCGGACGTAAAGGGTGGTTTGACCCTGTCCGACGCCATGGTCAAGCATCCACTTGTCTTTAACAAGCTTTACGTGAACATGGTCAAGGCCGCGGAAATCGGCGGTATTTTGGACCAGATTCTTGACCGACTCGCTGGCTTCCTCGAGTATGAGAACGATCTGCGTTCCAAGATCAAGGGCGCGATGATGTACCCGGTCATGGTTCTCATTTTCTCGCAGGTCATGCTGTTCGCACTGTTCAGCTTCGTTCTGCCGAAGTTCAAAGAGATTTTCACTGGTATGAACGTCGAACTGCCGCCCATCACTAAGGGCCTGTTCGATATGGGCGACTTCATGGCCGCCTATTGGTGGATGATCCTCATCGGAATGGCCGGCGCCTTCTTTGCCTTCAAGAGCTGGGGCAAGACGCCAAATGGTCGCTACCAAATCGACTTCATTAAGCTGCGCGTTCCCATCGTGGGCGAGTTGGTGCTTAAGATGAGCATCGCCCGATTCACGCGAACCTTTGGAACGCTAATCAACTCGGGCGTCCCAATGATGCGAAGCCTTGAGATTGTTGGCGAAACCCTTGGCAACATGGTGCTGAGCGGTGCAATCGAATCAACTCGAGTGAGTATCCGAGAAGGTCAGAAGCTATCTCAGCCACTGGCCGCTTCGGGCTTGTTCCCGACCATGGTTACCACGATGATCGACATCGGCGAAGAGACAGGACGTCTCTCCGAGATGCTCGTCAAAGTCGGTGACTTCTACGATTCTGAAGTTGAGGCAACGGTTAAGGGCTTAACGTCCATGATCGAGCCTCTGCTGATCATTTTCATGGGTTGCGTCGTTGGCTTTATCGCCATCTCGATCATGACCCCAATCTTCAAGCTGGTGACCAGCGTGAAGTAAAGCTCCCAAAGAAGGAGTACAAAGAGCCCTTGCAAGGGGCGCGAATTCAAGAGGTTACGGCTTCCAGGAAGGAAGCCTGTTTAGAAAGGTGGAGCTAACGAAGGATCGTGAGCTCAAAGGAAATCAACGGAGTGAGTATGTCTGAGCAAACAGGATTGCACCAGGATTCGGAAGGACTGGTGCTGAGATATCTGAGAGACCCGAGGGCCGATCTAAAGGATCTCATCATGGTTCAGTATGCGAATTTGGTGGAGCGCATCGCCCGCCGGTTCAGCGGCATTGAACCGTATGAGGATCTGGTGCAAGTTGGCTTTATAGGCCTGCTCAATGCACTTACCAAGTTCGATCCAGAGGCCGGTGTTAGGTTCAACACCTATGCCACCTACCTCGTCGCTGGAGAAATCAAGCACTATCTGCGAGACCGCTCGCAGGTTATCCGCCACCCAGCTTGGCTTCAGGAGCTTCGTCACAAGGTCAACCGCACCGCCAACGGCCTTCAGCAGACCTTGAGCCGAATGCCAACCGAGCGTGAGATCGCCGACGAACTAGGCATCAGCGAGTCAGCTGTTCAGGAAGTTTTCCAGACCCAGGAGATGCTGCGCGTGGCATCGCTAGACGTGCCAGCCCAGAGCGAGGATGACGGCGGTAGTGAAGTCGAGAAGCTCGACGCTTCCGCTTTCTGCCCTGAGCAACTCAGCGTCGAAGACCGGGTGCTCCTGGAGCAGGCCATGAGCCAGCTTCGCGACCTTGAGCGACAAGTTCTATTGCTGTTCCATTTCGAGGCAATGAACCAAACGGAGATCGCCAGCCAGCTTGGAATCTCCTGCAATTACGTTTCGCACATTCTGCGACAGTCGCTCGCCAAGCTTCGAAAGATTTTAACTGCTGAAGAGGAGAAAGATCGCGTGCTTCGCCGTCAGGCAAGCGCGATTGATTACGATGTAATCGATTCGGCCACTGGTGCCTACACCGAAGGCTATTTCAATGGACGATTGCAGGAAGAGCTGCATCGCGCCGCAAGCGACGAATCGCATGTTGCCTTGGTGATGCTTCGTTTCACCGGCCTTGAGGGCATGCGCCGGTTCTACGGAGAGCAGAGCGTTATCGACTTCCTGTCCGATGCCGCCGAGTTCTTCAAGAGCAATCTGCGACGACTCGACGTCGTCGCACGATACGGCGAAACTGGCTTCGGAATCATCCTGCCTTCCACGGCTCATAACCTGGGCCTAGTTCGTCAGCGCCTTCTCACGAAGGCTGCGAATTGGATGTCGGGTCGGCTTCACGCCGACGGCGGAGTAACCCTAGAGATAGGCCAGGCCACGTCGCCGAAAGACGGCAAATCGGCTCAAGAGTTAATTGACGCCGCCAAGTACGAACCCGTCGTGAACCAGGAAGCGCGTCAGAAAGCAGCGTAACCAAAATTGAAGGAATTGATGCCTCCAGATTTTCAATCTGGAGGCTCTTTCATTTTTTGATGGGCCAGCCTTAGCGACATTCACCTCAGTTACCGCCTAGGATTCCGAATCGGGAGGTTCGAACTCCGTTTCGACCACTTGGGTGGACTTTGCTCCGGAGGGCCTGAAGGCCGAAATAACATAGCCCAGGGCATCGCCCTGGGTTGGATGCCCCAAATCTAGCCCTGTAGGGGCGCAATATACCCTGCACCGTTGCACGCATAAGATGCGGGCAAGAGGGCGGCTCGGCTTCACTGCGCCAAGTAAAAATCGTCGCCCGAGCATAGCAGGGGCGGAGTGAAGGGACGTGATTGGTCGCGCGGTATTCGTGTGGAAAACGCAGCGCTAGCGGCTGAGTCAGGATGACGTCACCGCCCTTACGGACTCGTCGGCGCCGACCACGAAGCGAGCACCATCCACCGTCCAGGCTCATACAGCCAAGCCCGCGTCGGCTCCACCGCTGGCGACCAGACCACAACACCGCTGGTCGTCCTTCGAACCGCAGACGAAGATGGCAAGGTCATCTCAGCCCCTGTCTCGGCATTCCTCAACGCAGTCCCACCTTCCTGTCGAATGACGGCCAACAATGGTGCTTTACCATCCAGGAACTTCAGCCCACCCTTAACCTCCAGCGCCTCCGTTCGGCGCTGAGCCTCAAAGTCAGCTTTGCCGCCTATGGACGTCCCATAGCTCGTCTTCTCAACATACAGCCCCGAGAAGCCCTCCTGGTAGGTGAAATCGATCAAGCCAGTACCAAGCTTCTTGAACCCAAAGGCTTTTAGACTAGATGAGTAAAAACTCTCTCCCCAATCCGCCCCACGCCGAGCGACGACCGCCAAAGAGCCGTTATGTAGCATCAAGCGGTCATCAATCGGCAACTTCGCCAAAGACAGCCCCTCGAACTTGCCCAGCAGTTTCCATTCAGGTTTCTTTTCATCTAGCGAAACCCGGACCAATGCTTCCAGCCAAGGCTTTCCGTCGGAATCGTCCCACCTAACCAAGAAATAAGCGTCACCACCGATCCGCTTCGCTCCAGACAGCGCACTCGCTTCCCGAGACCGCTTCCCCTGTCGAATCAAATCGACGGTCGACAGAATCTCATCTCGTTCAAAAATCCGCGGCGAGACAGGTATCTCTCTAAGCTTCGAAGTCACAAGCTTCTTGGCATATCGAATGCTGAGCCCCCGATCGTCCCATACCGCAAACGTCTTATTCTTCCGAAAGACCACCGCAAGAGGTGGTTTTGGCTGGTCCAGCTTGAGCGGCACAACAGATTTCTTAGAACCTTGGCGCACCACGAAGTCATCTTGGAAAAGTTGAATGGTAATCTTCGGCGGCGTTTGGATCGCTGCGAGGCAAGCAATTAGCGCTACGGCGGTCATAACCCATTATTGCAGTGAGGGGACTGGAATGTATTGTCGTGATTGCCCTCGTTATGATTTAGAAAACAGCCGTTGTAAGGACAGCAAGGTTAATCCGCTGGACTACGAGACGGCAATCAACGTCGCCAACGTGTTGGGCCTTAGGTCCATCTGCGTCTTCAACGATCATCGCGAAAAACTAATTGAGCTGCGAACTCAAAAGCCCAAGCCAAGCGCACAGAACATCTAACGCCAGGGCAAAAGATTGCGTATTGTCTAGTCATGGCACTCGATCAGGCGGAAGGGGAAGCGACGTTCGAAGAAAATCAGGACCCGAGATTTAGAACGGCTTTCCCTGCGCTAACGGAAGCCCAAATCGACGCCCTCCGGCCCTTCGGCAAGTTGGTCCATATTCCGAAGGGCGACTCGGTCTGGAAGGCTGGCACAGAAAATATGTGCATGTT
>JBBQMJ010000245.1:0-5749 GCA_038328815.1 Fimbriimonadales bacterium
CATATTCGGCTTGGCAGCAGCACAGAACTCTGACCAGATCCAAGGTCTCAAGTGGCGAAATATTGGCCCCTTTAGAGGGGGACGTGTTTCGGCTGTGACGGGAGCTGTTGGCCAGCCTGGCACCTATTACATCGGCATGCCACAGGGTGGCATTTTCAAAACAACCAACGCGGGATGGACCTGGTATGAGGTGGCTGACTCCATCAAAGACGTGTCGTGCTTCGGATCCGTCCAGGTCGCACCCTCTGACCCGAATATCGTTTATGCAGGGACCGGCGAGGCTATCGGTGGTGATGGAAACGGCGTCTACAAGTCTTCCGACGCTGGAAAGACATGGCAACACCAGGGCCTAGACGAGAGCAAACAGATTCCAGCACTCTTGGTTGACCCGCACGACGCAAACGTAGCCATCTTGGCAGCCCTTGGCCATGATCAGAAACTTACAAAGCAACGCGGTGTCTTCCGAACGGCAGACGGCGGAAAGACTTGGACGAACACATTGTTCATCGACGACCAAACTGGAGTTCAGCACATCGCCTGGGCGAACGACAACCCAGGCGTGGTCTACGCGATTAGTGCCAAACACTACCGCGCTCCCACTCCACCCGCAGCGGGGGCTCCAACCGCCCCAATCATTTCAAACACGCCGGTCCTCTACAAGTCAACCGACGAAGGTTTGACTTGGACTAAATTGGCGCCTACCGGCCTACCTCGGCTGGTGGGTCGCGGTTGCCTTGCCGTTGCACAGCACACTAATGGCCAACGAGTTTACCTAATCGGCACCTTCGGCCTCTATCGATCAGATGACGGAGGCGCGACTTGGCGTCAAATGGCAAAGGACGACGCCCGCATAGCCAACGGCCAGGGCAATTACACCTCGGGTGTTTACGTCGATTCCAAGAACCCCGATATCATCTACACGCTCGCCACTTGCGTCTATCGCTCGCTCGACGGGGGCACAACGTTTACGGGATTCAAAGGCGCGCCGGGAGGTGACGATCCCCAGCAATTGTGGATTGACCCGAACGATGGAACTCGAATGCTACTTGGCGGCGACCAAGGTGCGGTTGTTACGGAAGACGCCGGCAAGTCCTGGGGGCTTTGGTACAACCAGCCAACGGCTCAGGTCTATCACATCGCCATAGACAACCAATTTCCATATTGGGTCTATGCCACCCAGCAGGATAGTGGTGTTGTTGCGACAGCAAGCCGAGGCAATCTTGGCGCGATAAGCGCGATCGACTGGTACCCCAAAGCTGGGTTCGAGTTCGGCTATGTGGTGACAGATCCACTGAACTCGAATATCATTTACAACCTTGGTCCCAGCCTGAGCATCCTAAAGGTCACTTATCCAAGTGGCCAGTGGATTGAAATGGGCCCGGACCTCGATCCTGCCAGCGGGCTATCGGGCGGAATTAACCTACCCATGGTGTTCTCCGTTTCCAATAAGCACGAAATGTTTGTTGGATACAACCACTTGATGTCGACAACGGACGGCGGCGTTCATTGGACGTCCCTCAGCCCTGATCTGACACTCGCCAAAGGTGACAAACCGCAAGCCGGCGGCCGGTTTGGCAACTCGATTGATACGCTCTCGCAGTCGACCGTAGCGCCAGCAACGATCTGGGCGGGCACAAGCAACGGTCGAATCCAGTTGACCAAGGATCACGGCAAGACCTGGGATGATGTTTCGATAGCTAGCTTGCCAAAAGGGTCAGCAATTAATTGCATCGATTCGTCGCACGTTGATGCAGGCGCCGCCTATGCGGCGATCGTTGAGAACGGAGTCAACGCAAACACGCCACATTTCTATCGCACTCGCGATTCAGGCAAGACATGGAAGGAAATTAACAACGGCCTTGCCGTGGATCAGCCTTCTTCCGGCTATGCAAATGTGATCAGGGCAGACACCGTCAAGGATGGGCTTCTTTTCGCAGGAACCGAGAACGCAATGTACGTCTCCTTCAATGATGGGGACACTTGGCAGTCGCTTCGGCTGAATCTTCCCAGCACGTCCTTCCGGGATATCCAAGTTCATGGCAACGACCTGGTCATCGGCACCTACGGCCGCGGCCTTTGGATCCTTGACGACTATTCGCCGCTTAGGGAAATGTCGGCGTCAACCGTTTCGGAGCCGGCTCATCTTTACAAGCCTGGAGACGCAATCCGCATCCGCCGAAACGTCAACCTCGACACACCTATGCCGCCGGAAGTTCCTCATGCGGCAAATCCTCCTCTCGGAGCGGTGATCTATTACTCGCTTGGTTCAAAGCCATCTGGCGACATCAAGTTGGAGATCAGCGATTCAAGTGGTAAGGTCGTGCGCCATATGTCGAGTGCTACGATTGAGCCCTATGATGATCCCGATACGGCTGTGCCTAATTTCTGGATTGAGAAGCGGCTACCTATGCCTACGGAAATTGGTCTGAACAGGATCAATTGGAACGTTCGCCTTGACACTCCTCCGGCGTTTACCCACGACATGCAGGACGTTATGGGCGCTATCGTCGGGGAAACGCCTCAGCCAATCGAAGGTCCCCTGGCGTTGCCCGGCGATTACACGGTTAAGCTCACTGTAGATGGCAAGACCTATACGCAGACGGTCACGGTCAAGAATGATCCGCGTTCGCCAGCGTCGGCTTCTGATCTTCGCGCTCAGCATGAGGTTCAGAAAAACTACTACGACGGCGCTCAGGAAGCCTATGACGGCTATCAGCAAGTTGTTTCGATGCGGAGCGCAGTCGCCCGTATCATGAATGCAACGCCTCCCGACGCCGTAACGAAAGCTGCCAAAGACTTCGACGACAAGTTGGCTGTAATTGAAGGGGTTGTCCGTCGTGGACGCCGGTTCTTCGGCCCACCTCCTCCCACGAGCTTCGTCAACCTGAACGGGTATTTCTTGATTCAGCTTGACTCTCTCGACATGGGTGATATGGCCCCGAACGATTCTATGCTGATGGCCTACGGCTCCTCGTGGTCCAAGCTCAAGGCAATGGCGGACAAGTGGCGGGACCTGAACAAGAAGGACTTGGTTGAGTTCAACACTCTCTTGACCAAGAACAACCTACAACCAATCGCCGCCGCTTGGCCGATCCTAGTGGAGCCACCGGCTCCTGCTTCGAAGTATCTGCCAAAGGTGGTTAAGCCTGCTCCGACTACGCCGAAGGGCAACATCGATCCAGATGAGATCGAGAGAATGTCTCGTGGCGAGAAGGATGGCGGCGACGGCGATTAGCCAGGTCTAGACCGAAGAGGGCGGACCCAGACGTACTCTGGGTCCGCCGTTTCATTTGTTGAGCGACGCCTCTCACGTAGTAACCTCTAGGAAGTGCCAACTTCCCTCCTCGGCGTCAATCCCGAAGCCTTTGAACTAAGCGAGCCTCTGTGTCGGAACCTAAAGCTGGTTGATGCCCTCGTTGGCGAAGTCGTGAGCCAGCTTGAGGGTGAGGACATTGCCGAGTTGGCCCGGAGTCTGTTTCAGTTGGCGGGCTCTAATCCGACACTTGATCCGTTTGTCGAGCTACCAGCACTGCAAGACCCGGAGGTTGCCCAAAAAGTAGCGCGGGCATATACAGTCTTGTTTCAACTCATCAATCTTGTAGAGCAGATTGAGATTGTCCGTGTGAATCGTTCAAGGCCGGAGCGGCCGGAATCCATACGCGCTACGTTTAACACGTTAACCAACGCCGGTCATGGAAAGGAGGCGGTGCGCCATCTGCTTGACCAAGTCTTCGTCTGCCCCACGCTTACGGCACACCCGACGGAAGCTCGTAGACGGGCTGTTCTCGATCGACTGGAGTCGATCGCCACTGCCATCGTCGAAAAGGACGAGCCTGTGCATATGTTGGAGCGGCCCCTTGACGCATCGGGCATGGTGATGCAGGACATTCGCCGGAATATTTTTGAACTTTGGCAGACGCGGGATGTCAGTTCCGAGGCTTTGACTGTCGAAGACGAGGTTGGCAACGCCCTTTACTATTTCGAGAAGACGATCCTCCGCGTCGCAAGTTGGCTTCGACGAGATGTTGAGCGGGAGTGGCAGCGGCATTTCAGCGAGAACCTGGAAGATTCGCCGCGCCTGTTTTCCTACCGTTCTTGGGTCGGGGGAGATCGCGATGGGAATCCTAACGTCACCCCCGAGGTGACCTGGTGGACCCTGATACAGCATCACAAGGTCGCGGCTGAAAGCTACGTGGGCACCTTGGAAAGGCTGCGCACCGAGTTTACTGAAGACAAATCTGTCCTTGATCCAAGCGATCTGTTTTTTGAACTCCTCCAGAAGGCCATTCAAGTTGCCGGTGTTGACGATTCGGAAGTTCGAAGGCATGCGGGAGAGCCATTTGCCCTCTTCATCCTGAGCATGCAAAGGCGGCTGCAGGTCTGGATGAAGGACTTGGACGGCTGGCAGTCAGGTTCTCTTAGCCCCCGCTCGCCTCGAGCATATTCAAGTGCGAAGGAGTTGCTCGGCGATTTGAGCAACCTTCGGGAAGGGCTATCTCGTGCGGGCATGGACATTACGGCAATGGGCGGTCGGTTCGTGAGGCTGGTCCGCCAGGTCGAGACCTTTGAACTGAGCCTTGCGGCGCTTGATATTCGGCAGCACAGCGACCACCACGGTAACGCCGTGGCGGAGTTGTTGAAGGCGGCAGGCGTCATCAAGTCTGCGAGTGAATACCTAGAAGGCACCGAGGAGTTCAAGCAGCAAATGCTGGAGCAGGAACTGGGCAGCACGCGGCCACTGGTGGGTCCGGACTGGAAAGGGACGGCTGAAACCGAGGCGGTGCGGGAGCTATTTAGGGTCATTCGCCGGGCTCACGACCTGCTTGGGTGGGACTGCATTCGATGCTACATCGTGAGCATGACCCATGCGCCTAGCGACTTACTCGGACCAATGCTGCTGGCCAAGGACGCGGGGCTTGTGCGATATCCAGAGGGTAAGCCGGAAGGGCGGCTGGACTTTGTGCCGTTACTTGAGACGATTGAGGACCTGCATGGAAGCACCAAACTGATGGCTGATCTGTGGGACAGTCCGGCTTATTCGGCATACCTTCAGGGTCGGTCTAAGCGCCAAGAAGTGATGTTGGGCTACAGCGACAGCAGTAAGGACGGCGGTTTCTTGGCCGCCAACGTGTGGCTGTATCAGGCTCAGAAGGCTCTTACAGATATTGCCAAAGAGCGCCAGATTAGGTTGCGTTTGTTTCATGGCCGCGGTGGCACCGTGGGCCGCGGCGGTGGGCGAGCCAGCCGCGCCATTCTCAGCCAGCCGCCAGGGTCATTTGGAGGACAGATTCGCTTTACTGAGCAGGGCGAGGTGGTCTCCTTCCGCTATTCGCTCAAGCCAATTGCGCATCGCCATCTTGAGCAGATCCTTTCGGCTGCTTTGCAGGCGGCGGCTAACGAGGGCGAGCCTGCTGTTGAGCCGGCCGAGTGGCACACCGCCATTCTGGAGCTGGCGGAGCTATCCCGCTTAACGTATACCAAATTGATCCACGAGGACCCTGGGTTTTGGGAATTCTACACCCAGGCGACTCCGATTGAAGCCTTGAGTTACCTTTCCATTGCAAGTCGCCCGATTATGAGGCCTGGGAAGACGCTGTCAAGTCTGGACGCACTGCGCGCTGTGCCGTGGAATTTCGCATGGGTGCAATGTAGATATCTGGCTCCAGGATGGTATGGACTTGGCACTGCCCTTGCCGCCTATTGTTCCACCTCCGAGGGACTCTCCCTTGTACAAGAGATGGCTCGTAAG
>JBBQMJ010000246.1:0-5707 GCA_038328815.1 Fimbriimonadales bacterium
GTCGGGATGACGATCCGAGGGCGAGCGTTCACAGTGAAGCAGCCTCATTGCGCTGCCGTTCCGTGGAGTATGGTTTTCCTGGATTTGCGCGCAGGGGATTTAGCTGCTCTCCTGGCCCGCAGTTTCGACTCCAAGGGCTAGCGGCATGCTAGCGCCTGGAATCTCAACCAATGGGTCCGAAATCATCCTTCGAAAGCTACTTCAACGTTCATCTGGTCTACCGCTGCCCGCATCGTTGCCTCGTAATCCTTAAGCTTTTGAGCGAGCCCCTGGTCAGACACAGCGAGAATTCGGACGGCGAGAAGGCCAGCGTTCTTTCCACCGCCGATCGCGACGGTGGCAACGGGAATACCGGGCGGCATCTGTACGATCGAATGGAGAGAATCAACGCCAGAGAGGGCCTTCGTCTGGACGGGGACGCCAATGACTGGCAAGGTTGTGAGGGAGGCTACCATCCCAGGTAGATGGGCCGAACCGCCTGCCCCCGCAATGACCACTTTAAGCCCGCGATCTCTGGCTGTTTCGGCGTACTCGACCATGAGCTTTGGTGTGCGGTGCGCGCTGACCACTTTCAGTTCAAAAGGAATCCCAAACTCTCTAAGCGCATCTGCGGCGGGCTGCATCGTATCAAGATCGCTCTTGCTGCCCATGATCACCCCGACAATTGCCTTCCCCATGCTAGAAGCATACACGGACGCGCGCGGGTAATCTTCGCCCAATGCTTGGGAAGCCCTTGCGCGCGTTGTCTACCGTGCCCGCCATCGCCTTGGCGTTGCTGACGCTCACCGTCTTTTGGGTTCTAAGAGATTACGGCCCCGAAAGTGCGATCAGGCGTTTCCATGATGCGGTTCTAAGCAACGATGCGCAGGCAGTAGCTCAGGTGACGGACGATGATTTCAATGATCCCAGCGTTCAGCGCCTCATCAATAACGTGATCTTCCTGGGCCAGCGTGGTGCGACATACCGGATTTTGGGAATGCAGCGCGAAACGCGCCGAGTGGCAGCCGAAGTGCAATACAACCTGCCGGATGGAAAGGCGGGCAGGACAATTTGGATTGTTGTCAAGCCCCGAAGAACCTGGAAAGTGGAAGCCAGTGAGACGGGGCAATACTTCCGTCGAACGCTCGGATTGTAGCCAAGCAAGTTGGCGTATAAGCCTATGGGGTTAAATCAACGTCGAATGAAGCAAAACGGCCGTGTGCATTGGATTGGTCTCGCCGCGATGGTGGGAATCGTCGCCTTGATTGTCTTGGTGCTTATGAGTGGCACCAGTGCGACGGCAGTCGCCAGCACCTTTATGGAAGCGTTGGCGAAAGGCAATGTTCAAAAGTTAACGGACCTGACCTATCAAGGGCAAAAATCTAAGGATCAGATCAAGAAGGATTGGGACTTCACAGTTAACCAGGCCTCACCGTATTACCGATTCAGCTATCAGGTGAAAGAAGAGCATTTGCAGAACGACAACGAGGGAACGGTTCGACTCGACGTCTTCCGCAACCTCGGCCCCTCCTCATATGCGGAGCATTTTGAGCTGCCGATGCAGAAAGTCGATGGCAAATGGAAGGTCCGCGTAGAGGCGATCAACCGCGAAATGTATCCGTTCTTGCCGCATTAGGGGAAGGAACTAGGGGCTAGGAATAGGGAACAGGGATATTTCCTGGCTCTGGAAGTATATTTCGGGCATGCGCCTGACCTCCATTCGATCCCGATTTAGAGTGTGGGCGTGTCGAGATGGCTGCGCGCCTTAAGGAAGATGGAGCCAAACAAGCCAAGTAGTAGCTTGAAGAATTTCTTGTACGGGTGCACCGTTTCGCCATTGCCTTACCCTCCGTTTCCCTATTCCCTGTTCCTTTATTTCCTCTTCCTACCTCGCCTCAACTACTTCAGCCTTCGGCAACCCAAGTCCCTCCAACTGCTTCAAGATCAGCGTCTTGTCCCCAACCAGTACGAGCACGCCATGGTCAATTCGGATGCCGGAATTGGCGACCGCATTAATATCTGCAGCCTGAAGCTTTGCAATCTTGGCTAACTCCTCGTTCAACGATTCGAAGGGCTTGTCGTCCATCCATAGCGAGACAGCGGTTCCTACGATACCGCCAGCCCCTGCCATCGATTGGACTAGGTCGGATCTCATTGAAAGCCTCGCCTTTTGCGCCTCGTCAGGGCTTACGTCGGCATTCCGAATCTTGCCCAGCTCGGCCATAAATTCCTTCAGCGAGGCGCCCGTTACATCTGCTCGCACGTCCGCGCTGGCGACGAACAGCCCAATTCGCGGGTCCATATAGAAGGTGGAACTAGCTCCGTATGTGTAACCCTTGTCCTCGCGCAGGTTGTGGTTTAAACGGCTTGTGAAGGTTCCCCCGAGAATGGTTGAGAGGGCTTCCAGCTCAACTCGTTGTGGATCGTTGACGTTAGCCGCTGGCAAGGCAAAGCGAATAACGGTTTGTGGCGCGGCCGGTTTATCGACCACAAAAACCTTTAACCCGTCGGTTGATGGCTCGGTGATCGCCTCCGGTTGGACATGGCCGGTTTCGGATGCCTTCCAGCTTCCAAACCGCTTCTCAAGGCTTGAATGCATACTTGCCTCGTCGACACTGCCCGAGGCGAACACCATGACGTTTTCAGGTCGCACAACATGGGCGTAAGCATCCTTAATGTCGTCCAGCTTTAACGCGTGGACTGATTCGTCTGTTCCTTCCATCGGAATTGAATAGGGACCATCACCTGCGAATAGCCTGAAACTGCTGACGTGCTGGGCAACGGCGTTCGGCCTTGACAATATATCCTTTAGGTCAGCTAGATGCTGGTTCTTCATGCGAGACCAGTCCTCAGGATCGAACCGAGGTTTCTCGATGGCCATGGCGTAGTAGTCCAAAGCCTTATCTAAGTTCGAGCTCAACGTGGAAAGGCCGATGATGAGGCCTCCGCGGACGGCATTCTCGCTGATGTCCGCGCCTAGCTGTGAAAGGGCATTATCCAAGGCCGTGGAATCCAGGCTTCCGGCGCCCTCATCCATCAGCGTTGCGGTCAAGTGCATACGGCCAGCTTTGCCTCTTGGATCCAGGGCCGCAGGGTCTTTGAAGACAGCGGAGATTTCCATGAGCGGTAGCTCTGGTCGATACCAATAATTGACCGTCATCCCGTTTGTGAGCTTGAAAGTCGTAGCCTTGGGAAGCGTGAATGCCATTTCCGACACGTCCGAGGGGCGTTTGTTTCGCGCATCCGAGGGCGCGGAGGGTTCTTCAGGTAAGACGCGCATGATGAGACGTGCATCCGGTCTGAACGTTGCGCGCGCTGCGTCCCTCACGTCTCTGGTTTTTGCGTTTCGATATCCGTCAAGGACCTTCTTGAAGGCGTTTGGTTCACCAAGGAAGTACTCGTATTCGTTAAGCTTGTCAGCGACCTCGCCGATGCTCGAAAGCCCGCTAAGAGTTGAGTATTCAATCTTCGCAGCCTGACGCTTAAGCTCGTCAGATTTGGGGCCATCCTTCGCGAACGTCGCAAGGACACCATCAACTTCTTTTTCGATTCGATCCAACGAGCCGCCGGGTTGCGGCGTGACTTCAATTGAAAAGAGGGAGCCTAACATGAGCGAGTCCTGACTTGCACTCACGTCGGTCGCAAGCTCCTTTTCAATCACTAACTTTTGGTACAGGCGGCTAGCGACTCCATCCGAAAGAATTGACCCAGCGAGCTGAATATCAATGTCGCCATCGGTGTAAGCGGCAGGGCTGTGCCAGACCATGATCAGTTTCGGGTTTTGTACCTTGTCCACCATAGTTAAGCGGTGGATTCCTTCGAACTGAACAGTTGGAGCGATTCTATGGATAGGTTCGTTTTGTCGGGGCAGTGTGCCGAACAGGTCTCCGATCGTCGGCTTGATTACTTTAGAGCTGAAGTCACCCGCGATGACCATGGACACGTTGTTAGGCACGTAATAGGTGGCGAAAAAATCTTTGACGTCCTGAACGGTCGCCGCATTTAGATCTTCGTGGGTCCCGATGACGGGGATGTGATACGGGTGCCCCTCTGGAAACATGATTCCGTAAATGGCGAGGTGGGCTGGGCCGTAAGGCGCGTTATCATAGCTTTCCCTGCGCTCGTTCTTGACAACCTCGCGTTGAAGATCGAGCTTCTTCTGATCCATGGCTTTACCGAGACCCTCTAGCCTGTCGGCCTCAAGCCACAGGAGGGTTGGGAGCATAGCTGATGGGCCTGTGTCATAGAAGTTGGTACGATCCTCGGCCGTCGAGGCATTGTTGGAGCCACCGCTGCCTTCCATGATTGCGTCGAACTGCCCGGTCGGCACGCGTTCAGTGCCCATGAACATTAGATGCTCAAAAAGGTGGGCAAAGCCGGACCGGCGAGGCTGTTCGTCCTTGCTGCCCACGTGATACCAAAGATTCACGGAAACTACAGGCAGACTGTGGTCCTCGTGAAGGATGATTGTCATCCCGTTCGGCAGTTGGTATTTTTCAACCTTCACGTCTTGGCCCAGGGCCAAGCTCACTAAGGCGATGATGGCGATGCAAAGCGTTCTCTTGAGCATGATTGTTAAGCCGGACCTGTCGAGAATACGTGAATCGGATTGTGGTTTGCTTCGAACGGTATTCTAAATTCCCTCAAGTGTCAAATATGAATATGAAGAGAGTTCTCCTGCCATTGTTGCTTGGCGGCCTTGCGATAACAGCCTTAGCCTTTGTTAGGGCGCCGACGCCCACATGGGACCAACTTAACGCGGCCTATGCTGATGCTGGTAAAGCGCCCACGGTTGTCGAAACACCGAAAGATTCGTCGGATGAGCTCATCCTCCGTCTTTCATTCCCATCAGCAGATGGAACGACGGTCAAAGGAGTTTTTGTGCGCCCAAAGGCCGATGGCGTCTACCCAGTGATCGTCCTCATTCACGGCCTCGGCGGAAACAAAGACCAACTCGCGACCCATCTAGTTCCTTACTTCGTCCCCAAGGGAATCGCTGTCTTTGCACTCGATGCTCCACTCCATGGTGAGCGACATACCGCTGAAGGGAACAAGCAGTTGTTCGGACTCTTTATGGCTGCTCAGAAGAGCAAGATCAAGGGCGATCTGTTAGCTCAAATTCACTCAATTGATGCCGATAACGCCTATGCGAAAATGTTTACTGGCGTCGTGCATGGTGGCGTTCTGGACTACAGACTCGCGCTTGACTATCTCGACACGCGGAAGGATGTGGATCACAAGCACGTTGGAATTCTTGGATATAGCCTAGGGTCGATTATGGGTGCGATCCTTACCGGCGTCGATACGCGAATCTTCTGTGCAGCCCTTTGCGTTGGCGGAGATCCTTCGTTGCCATTTATTGGTGAAGTGCCCGACGATCTGCAATTTTCTGTAGCCGAAGTGTCGCCCAGCCTCTACCTTGGACACGCAGCTTCACGTCCGATCTTTATGCTGAACGGATCGAAGGACGATGTCATCCCGAAATCGGCTACAGACCGCCTGTTCGACGCGGCGGGCCAACCGAAAGAAATTAAGTGGTACCCATCAGGCCATTCACTCCCGGAGGATGCATTCAAGGATGCTGCCGACTGGTCCATTGCCCACCTGAAATCATAACAGTGGCACCGAAGGTCCGCCGCAACTCATAATGAGCCCACCCATGCCAGACGCCGAACAGCTTTGGAAAGAAATCCTGCCCGAGGTCAAGAAGGGCGTTACCGGCGTTGGC
>JBBQMJ010000247.1:0-5700 GCA_038328815.1 Fimbriimonadales bacterium
TAAGATTGCCCTGGCCTAAAGGCCGGGGTTGTTTGTGCCGGTTTGAAGTCCGTAATCGGTTGTCGCTAACTGATGGCGCGGTGGCTTGCGCTTGTTTCCGGTGCACTTGTTGTCAAAGAGGTGGTTGGCCGCGGCTTTCCGAGTGTTTAGACGGATGAGCGCGTGGGGCGCGAGCGTAATGGGGTGGGATTGAGACCGGATTAGCGGGCTGGATCATTTATCGGGGTGCAGCTATGGGTCGGTGGCTGCAGGGACAATGATGTGAGCGGGCCATCGTAGACGTGTCCCGGCGCCAAAGCGCAGCTTGGGTTTTGATAGTTTTGATAGGGGCTTTGAAGGTTGAACGTTTGCGTTGGGCGAACCTGGAGTAGGTAACGCCGCTTTGGCCACGCGTGCCCAGAAGCGTAGTAAAACTACATTTGGGGTACACAGCAATTTTACCGGCCCTGTTGATCCGGTTTCGGAATTCAATTCCCGTCTGGGGTTCGCAGCAGGATCGTTCGGCTGATTTGATGGTCAAGGAGCAATAGTCACCGCGTGTGAGGCAACCGATTGTTAGACGTTTCGGTGGTTGGGCCGCGGACCACTTTAGAGTGCGATGCGCTTCTCAAGTGGGTTGTTGGGTCACGGGCTGAGGTTGCTAACCGGGTGGCCTAGCCTCAGGCCTGGACACTCGGGCTGATGCATCGCTGGGGTGAGCGAAGGGAGGACCCAAACGACTCAGCTCTTTACCTTCGCCGTCGTTCCGGGAAAACGGCGGGCCAGTTGCTGGGCAGCAAACTCTGCTTGCTCGCCGCCTGCTTTTGCTTTCCGAGTCAGGTAGTCCTTCTCATTTTCGTGAGAAGCCTCTGACCACCACTTATGAATCGAGTCCTCGAAAGGCACTTCTGCCTTCGTACCGCTGGAATACCCGAAGTTAGCTCCACTTCCTGTGATCTCGGACAATATCCTTCTGACCGCCTGTCCAACTGTCGTGTTGTAGAAACCCACCCCATATCGACCGAACCCCGATGCGCGAGTGAGGGTTTTTTCGTTCATATGATCCATGAGTTCGGGCACTGCCGGGAAACCGAGTTTCCGTAGCTCATCAGCCGGCGTGCCACCTTCAAAATATTCTACGGCACCTCCGGAATAGCGAACGAAGCCTCTTTGATCACGGAGTTCAAAGATAAGCTCCTTGAGTTTCTCCTGAATGCTGGCACTCTTCAGTTGTGAAGCCTTATGGTTGGCATCCTCACGCAGGGGTCAACCGCAGTTGCTGAAGTATATCGGTGGCCCCACCTATAGCGTTGCTGCCCGGATACTGAACAAGGAAGTTTTGCAGCTCTGCTGCGATCGCTGGCCTTGACATCTTCGGGTCGCAGAAACTTTGCATTGTTCGCTCGTATGCCACTGATCCGAACCCATGCTGGAGACGAGACAGAATGACCTCCTCATCGATCGAACCCACGGGCAATTCATTCCTAAAGAGTTCTAGGAACGGGCCTCCAAGTTCGGAAAATTCTCGGCCATAACATGCTCGTGCAAGCAGAAATTCGTATCCCTCGACTGTGAGTTGCCCCCCGAAGAGCACAAAACTGCCATCCCAGTCGTCCTTTCTGGGCATGGAGAGCCTCTTGATCTCCCCTTCAGCCCAGGGCCGAAAATCGACAACGTGGTAGGTCGGTTCTGATGGTCCGCCGATTACAAGACTCCCTGCTTTCGCGGGCAGTTGAGTGTTCAGGACTGTGATGGAGTCGGGATCGGAACGAAGGACAAATCCATAGCCGAGTTTCGAGGGTTGCTTAAGGCCCTCCCAACGCGGAGCTATGGAGGCCGAACTCACAATTGGAGCATCGACAGCAGGGCCATAGCCCAGAGTGTCAAACCAATCAAAGAGCTTCTGCCTTACTGATGAGTCGATGGCTTGCTTGGCAAGGGCATCATTGGGTGGTTTCGGCTGGACCTGTGCCAAGCAGACGGAGAATGCAAAAACGGCGGCGAAGAGTGTGAGGGCTCTCATCAAATCCATTGTACGAGATGTCATGTCGGCACGTCCCAGTGTTCGGGTTGTGTCTAGGGTTATCGCTCGTGATCAGCTGGTCCGACTGCAAAATTCAGCGGATTATTGCCAAGGGGCTGTTGGCTACTACAAAATGGGCGATGACAGACCCGGGCATGCCCAAGGTTGGATGCTGAAGCGACTGTACACTAGCAGGTCAAGGCGTGCGCGGAAATCTAACCTGCCCATGGCGGGCATTAAGCCTCGATCGGACCAAATCAATTTCCGTCTGAAGGGTGCCGCCAGACCGTACTGTTCGGCCGTCCCTAGCCACTCTTGGAGATAGGACTACAATCCTTGACCCGACCATAGTGCCTTGAGGCATCTTTGAATGTTGGTCCACTTCAAATCCAACCTTTGTTCCCTTCGGCAGAGCCATGCGAAGAATTGCGACGGAGGGATTGCCTGTCAACTTCTTGTCCGGCACTAGCATGTACTTCTCGTGAAGGATTCCATCGTCCCTGGCAATGAGATGGCCGAGCCTATCGACCTCAACAATGGTTGCAATGTGAGTTTCTGCCTGATGGTACGCAAGGCATGAAGCGCAAATGATCATGTTCGCGATCAAAAATGTAACGAATCTATTCATTCCACCTCGCGGTAGGCCGTCAGCAAATCTGGATTACTGAAGATGTCCAGCTAGCCCTCGACATGCTATTCGAGATGCAAGTATACGCTCGATAATCTGGCGCCAACTGCTGGTTCCGGAGCACCCTCCTCCGTCGCGCCGGAGCGCGCCACCTCCTCCCGGTGGGAGGAGGAACTAAACGAGCCCGTCTTGACCCATGGGGTTGCGGGGTTTCCGGACGCGGGCACGAACCATCCCGCGACTACACTCCTTCTTGCTACTTGGACCGCAACTCGTAATTCCGGAGGACCTCCTTGACATCGTCCCGAGTGCCTGCTTGGGCAAGCATTGATGTACCGCCTGAATTCGCTGGGGCGTTGGAGTCCGCACCGGCTTGCAGAAGCGTTTCGACCACTGCAATATAGTCGCCGGCGTCGTTCCTGCACCATTGAGCACCATGGGTTGCCCAGCCTAAAGGGGGGCTGCCGTGGTGGGTGTCTTTGAGGTCAAGCGGGACTCGACCCACTAGGAGTCGCACGACATCAACGTAGCCGAACCAGCACGCCACGTGGAGGGCGCTACCGCTATCCATTCCCGGCGTTTTGGGATCTAGACCTGCTTCCAGAAGCAGGCTAACCGTCTTCGTCTTCCCTTCCTGCGCTGCGTCGGTGATGGATTTGGCGTCGGCGCCCATCTCACTTCCGATACCAGGATGCTCGGCCAGGATGGCTGCCACCTCTTCTGCATCCTCTAGCCATGCGGCGGTGATGAGCTGGCGCGATGGGGGCATGTGCTCGTTGAGGACCTCTAAAACCGCCCGGTGCCCTGACTTGGCCGCGAAGACGTGGGGCGTCGCGGATGGGGCGATTTTATAGGCATAAATGTGGCCACCATTCGACTTTTTGGTTACGAACTCGCCTTGCCCAACCCGTGCATTGGCAGCGGTTGGATCTCTGGCCAGGATTTGGCGAGCCAAATCCGCGTCATTTAGGGCGGCCGCTGTAAAGATGTCTGGAGTTGCGCCGTGTTTTAGGAGAACCCGAATGATCTCGGGCTCGTTGACTTGGTACTGGATGGGAGTGCTTTCGTGGTCGACGTCACGTTGCTTCAGATTGGCGCCTCGCTCGATCAGGAACTGCGCGATTTCAGCGTTTCCAGCAAAGTGAAGCGGGGTCTCTCCATCGCCGCCTGGCGCATTGACGCTTGCCGGATCTTTGTCAAGTAGTTCACGTAGGATGTCGATGCGGCAGTGAGCAGCGGCCGACCAGACATCGAACTTTGCCCCTAGGCTGAGCAGGACGTCAACTGCTTCGCCCTTAGCGCCATCTAAGGCGCTATAGCCGCCAGCCCACCACTTGGTTCGTACGTTCGGGTCGGCACCGTAGCGGACAAGTATCGGTAGGATTTCGGCGGCTCTAGGGTGGTGGCTTGCCGGGATGATCGCCTGTGAATCGAAAGAAAAGATGGGCTCGTTGATTCGCTTTCGAAGGGCGGGCTTGGTGCGAAGCAGCTTTTCAAAAGCTGCCATATCTCCAGCATGCAAAGCTTCCTTGAATTTTTCGACCAGCTGCGGCGTTTCAACCTGGTCCACAAGCTTTGGCCAACTGTCAAAGCCATATTTGCGGGCAATTAGGCGCTGTGCGTCGGCGAGTTTGGCCCTTGCTGGGTCTATGCCATCGGCGTGAGTTTGGCCACTTTGAAGGGCGTGAAGGAGCTCTTTGGCTTGGGTACGGAGCTGCCGGACATCGGCGCGCTCAGGAATTGGTTCAGACATAACAACCTCCGTTGCGAATGGCCTGCGGTCCGCGAACAGGCAGCAACAAAGGTCGACGTAACAGACGACGATGTAACTTTGGATGGACTCAGTCCGTCCCGCGGACCCGGGGGCGCTCCGTACGCCATTTGTATTTTATCACAGGGGGCTAGGTGGCGGCTGGATTCGGCTTCAAAAGTGTTATGTGGGTCGCGGTGATAACAATTGGATTCAAGTAGCCAAAAGCTCCGAAACGGCGGCACGACCCATCCCCCGCCTACTCGCTAAGTGATATGTCGGCGCGCATCCAAAAACAATTATCGTCTCCGGCTATATCTCTCTCACGGAGTTCGAGATGACAGTCTCAAGGAATCTGTGGCTGTGGCAGTATCGATTGTGCCTGCGGCTTTACGCACGCTTCATTTCCCTCTACTTTTCATGAAGATTCATCCTAGTCGGGGGGTCATTGTCTCTAGATCATGGACAACAGAAGACGAGCCGCTTTCACTCTTACCGAGGTCATCGTTGTCATCGTTATTATCATCGTCCTGACGGGTATTGCATTTCCCGTTTTTGGCCGCGCCAAGGCTGCTTCCAAGAAAACCGCGTGCCTTGCAAACCTTCACCAACTTTGGATGGGGCTTAGCGTTTACGCGGGCGACAATGATGATAAGCACCCGGTGACGAAAACACCGACGACGCTGTTCAAGCGGCCGTTTGACGCTGGTATGGGATGGGCGGGGCGGATTTATCCCTATGTGAAGGCAGCGAGCCTGTTTCACTGTGAGTCGGACGCGACGCGGAGCCTTCCGATGGATAAAACCGGATCAGAACTTGACGCGGTTTCTTATGCTCTGAACCTGAATATGTCGGTCACGCCAAGTCAGTCGCAGATGTCCGCCCCTGCAAAGACGGTATGGCTTTTTGAGATCGCAGGGAACCAGGCTCATATTCAACTGCCCGACGAGGGGGTGGCGATGCTTACATCTGAAAGCGACCAAGTATCGGCAATTGGCGACGGTACGCAGGGCGGAATATATAGCAACACCGCCCCATGGACTGGCCCCGGCCAGGGCATTTTCACCACCTACGCAACCGGACACATAGACAACTGGCAGGTACCGCATGCCGCGGTTTCGGATGAATACGAGGACCTGCCCGGCCGGCATTTCGACGGCTCTAACTATCTTGCGGCGGACGGGCACTCAGTTTGGCTGCCGGGCGCTAGGGTTAGTGCTGGTGGGAACGCAGCCGATAGCAGTGCGAAGCAAACCGACCAAGGATGCAATCTTTTCGGGGCGAAGCTCTTTCTGTGGCCGTGCGCTGAAGGGACGGCTT
>JBBQMJ010000248.1:0-5681 GCA_038328815.1 Fimbriimonadales bacterium
GTTAAGCGACGCTGACCGTTCAATGTCGAGGGCAATCATAGAACCGTGCTCCACAGTACGCCAATTCCTGGCTGTTTGGTAGTAAATATGACTCCAACGGCCACACCGCGATCGACACCCTGCCCGAGAAAGGCCCTTGGACCACGCGGCGAAACAAGTAGCGACATGAAAAGGGATCGATCGTTCTTAGGACGAATCAGATCGAGGCCTGCTGCTATATCGAAGCCTGTGCCGGTCGCGAGGTCAGCACCGAGTCGCACCGTGGGGGCGTGGAGGTTGGCTGGAGGTTGATAGTCGGTCGCCGTGAACTTGCTCGCGAAGAACTTGCTGACCTCCCTTAGGATTTTGTTTTCGACGAAGACTCCGCCGTAATGGCCGGTGTCCATCCAAAGCGTTTTCGCGCCGGGAAGGGCCTCGATGAGCTCCATGGTTGCTGCGCGCGGGATAACTGTGTCGTATCGAGCGCCGATGATAAAGCTTGAGTTGGGTGACTTAGAGGAAAGGTACTCCTTAGGCTCGATCGGCCTCAGCTGCTCTCGGAGTAAATCCTCTGTATAGCCAGCGCTTCGTAGGGTTTCACGCTCGGCGACCACTCGCGAGCTGGTCCAGATGATTCGAGCCAGATCGACTCCGCCAAGTACAAACGCGGCATATCGGATGCGGGGTTCGACACCGAAGGATAGGGCTGCCACTAGCGAGCCGAGGCTGGTGCCGGCGACTCCGATGGAATTTTTGTCGAACTCCGGCCTGCTTTGGATGAAGTCAATTGCCCGGCGAACGTCCATGACGGACTGGGTCATGGTCGTGACGAGATGCTCGGGATCGGCCTGAACGGCAAGGGCTCCTGAGCGGTAGCCCTCAGGTGTGCGTGACAAGTGATAAGGGAGGGTCATGACGACACACCCAATGTTCTTCCTCGCCAGTTCAAGGGCGAGCGCTCGTTCGACCTTTAAATCAGTGGCGCCCCAGTAGTGGAGGACGACGACCGCCGGGACCGGGCCCTTTGCGGCAGTTGGTACATACACGGAAAGGGGGACCGTGTTGTTGACGGCATATTCGGAGGGCAAGGCGCTTTGAAAGCTGACCGAGTACTGGGTTGCCTCACCCGCAGGTCCCACCAACTGCCAATTGTTGAACGTAATGGCGGGGGGAGCCTGGGTCACCGGCGGTACTTGGGCCGTACACACCGAGGCCATGAGTGCCAAGCCAAATCCTACGGCCCATTTCGTTGTGCCGAATTTGATGCTGGCGACGTTCACTGCTTCCTTGTACCCTGCCCGGCATGATCACTGTGTGTACAGAGCGTCTGTCGATCGAAGCCTCAGTATCGATGAGGGCCTCCCGGTACACTGCACGGAGCATGATTCCACTGCGGGACAACGAGATTAGACAGGGTCTTCCCATCGTCACGTGGACGCTCATTATTCTCAACTGCATCATTTTCCTTTGGGATCGGCAGGGCCACGTCTTTGGCACTCAAATTACTTTCGCGGACTTAACCATGCGGCCGAAGGAAGTGGTTGGCGTCTTCCAGCATTCCGGCGACCGATTTCCCCTCGTAACCATCTTCACCGCGATGTTCCTGCATGCGAATCTCATGCACCTGCTGGGAAACATGATCTTTCTGCTCGTGTTCGGGGCAGGCGTTGAGGAAGCTCTGGGTGGCATCAGATACGCCCTTTACTATTTGTTCTGGGGCATCGTGGCAACTGCCACTCATATCTTTGTTGATCCGAGTTCAATCGTGCCGATTCTTGGCGCGTCGGGTGCTATTGGTGGCGTGCTGGGCGCTTACTTCATGCTTTTCCCTGCCAACAAGGTTGAAATCATCATCCCTGTGTTCTTTTTTGTTTCCACTGTCGTCAGTGCTTGGGTGCTGCTTGGGCTTTGGTTTATCTGGCAGGTTCTCATTCCCCAACAAGGGGTGGCCAACTGGGCTCATGCGGGCGGATTTTTGGCGGGGATGTTGACCGTGTTGATCATGGGTGGACGTGCCGCGGTGTTGAAGAATCGCCCCAGACAGGTTGACTACGATTTCGAATAACAAAATGAACAGCATTCCACGTTGGCTCTTGCCTTCTATCATCCTTGCGGCAGTTCTGGGATCCGTTTCGATTGCTTACCGATACAAGATCGAGGCCCGTAATAAGGCGGCGACGATTGCGATCGAGATCGAGACTGCTGAGGCTATGGCGCTAAGTCAGGGCGTGCCCTTGGATAAAGCGCTCTTAAAGCTGAAATCACATGGACTTGGGGCGCTGGTTCTGACGGAAGAAACGGTCGGCGATTTGATGACCCTGCACCAGATCGAAGTTGATCAGGGACCTGTATTGAAAGGCTCCGACCAGGCTCTTGAAAGGGTCGTTCAGGCTATTGACCGGAGGTTTGCGAATCTTAATCTCAAGCCGGTGAATGGCCGGATAGATCTCTCCGCGCCGGGGATGCCGACCGTTTTCAATCTGAGGATGTTGAGCGTGGGGCTGGATGACGGCGAGGCGGCGGCGGCCCGGGCGGCCGGCTTACGGATCATCGCCCGGTTTGGCAATCCGCTTGGCGCGAGTGACCACTACGTCCAGACAACTCTAGAGACCGCCAAAAGGCAGGGCGCCGATATCTTTCTGCCCGTTGGCGACCAGGTTCTGGGACGAAGAAGCGCGACTAAGACCTTGGAAGACACGCTGAAAGCCCAGGGCATGTTCTACGCTTCGCCTGAGTTTGCCAAGCTGGGCGGCGATGCGAACATCGTGAGCGACGTTCCAGAGCTTGTCCTAAGGCTCCATTCCGCCCAGGCGGCGGAGCTTGATAAGCTGCCTGAAACCGAAGCCGTGGATCGGTACGCGCGGGCTGCTAGAGAGCGAAACCAGCGGCTGTTGCTGCTGAGAGCGCTTAACTTTGGATCGGCGACCCCCCTTGATGATTTGGGCGACTTCATAACGAAGATTGGGAAAGAGATTCACAAGCAAGGTGGGGCTATTGGCTACGCAAAGTCTTTTGAAGATTCCGGCGTCCCTCGTCCCCTGTTTCCGCTGCTTGCCTTGGCCCTTGCGCCGGGTATCTGGTTTAGCGTCGCTTATTTCATTACGGACAAGCGCGTTCGGCTGGGGGGAGCGGTTGCTATTGCCCTGCTTGCGGTGGCTTGTTATTCGCCGCAGGCGAGGCCGGCCATGGCGTTCCTTTCTGCGGTTGCCTTCCCGATTGTCGCCTTTCAATTTCTTGGAGCGCGCAACGGGCGAAATTGGCTGGTGGAGTACATTGCCGTTTCGTCGATTTCATTGGTCGGTGGGTTTGGCGTAGCGGGGTTGATGAACGGGCTGCCTTATTTCATTCGGGCGGAGCAGTTTGAGGGCGTTAAGGTCGCGGTTTTCTTCCCTGTACTTGTTGTGGCGGGCCTGCTATTTTCACGTCTATCAAATCTCCGGTCATCGCTGAAGGGCACGATCACATGGAGTCAGGCCGCGCTGACCCTTATCCTTCTTGGCGCGATGGCCTTCATGATCAGCCGGACGGGCAACGACAATCCTGCTGGTGTAAGCGGCATTGAACTGAAGCTAAGATCGCTGCTTGATACGCTGCTCTTTGTTCGGCCCCGGACGAAGGAGTTTATGATCGGGCACCCGTTCCTGATCGTGGGAATCTGCATGCTCATTAGGCTGCGCTCGGGCTGGAAGGCGCCGAATTGGTTTATTGGCTGGACCGTGCTAGCTCTTACGATGGGCGTTATTGGGCAGACCGACATTGTGAACACGATGTGCCACTTCCACACACCGGTAGCTTTGAGCCTTGAAAGAATTGGGGTTGGGCTGGTTGCCGGAGGTATTCTAGGTTCAATAGTTTGGGCGGTTATCGGCTTTGTCTTGCCGAAAATCGGACTCCCCGGCGGTGGCGCTGGAGAGTTGAGCCCCGAACGGAGCGAAATTGCCCACTAAGCTACTTCTTGCAGGCTACTTCGGGTGCGGGAACCTAGGCGACGATGCCATCATGCTCGGCTTCGTTCAGCACCTCAGCAACACCGACTTTTCAGTTTCGGTGCTTTCAGGAAATCCCGACGAGACCTTTCGGCTTTACGGTCTGAACTCGATTCCACGAAAGGATATGACCGCCGTTAAGAAGGCGATCTTGACCCACGACTGTTTGGTTTTCCCAGGTGGAAGCATCTTTCAGGACGTGACAAGCGTTCGCAGCGTGGCCTATTACAGCCAGCTCGTGAAGATGGCCAAGGCAGCGAACAAGCGAGTTGCAATGCTCGCCCAGGGTGTGGGGCCCCTCACCAAGTTTCTCGGCAAGAGGATGGCGCTTCAGGCGTACAACATGGCCGACATCGTCTCGGTTCGGGACCCGGGTTCAGCCAGCACATTGAAATCGCTTGGCGTCAAGAAGCGCATTGTGGTTACCGCTGATATGGCGTTCTTGCTGCCACCGCCGAAAGAGAACCCGGATCAGGAGACCTTCAAGATTGGTGACATGCATACGGTGGGGCTATCGCCCAGGCCGCACGGCAAGGGCAAGGATGTGGTCAACTTGTTCGGCGGGCTGGCTCGCCTGCTGTTTCAGGCCAAGCTCATGCCGATGCTGATTGAGATGGATCGCGAAGAAGACGGTCCGCTTATTCTGGAGATTAGCAAGGAGCAGGGCGGGAAAATCCCTGACCTTCGCAAGATTCAGACGCCTATGCAGCTTCAGCAGCGATTTGTACGTATGGACGGAGTGGTGGCTATGCGGCTTCACGCTGGCGTTCTTGCTGCCACGGCGGGCGTGCCAGCTTTGATGGTGAGCTACGACCCGAAAGTGGCGGCGTTCGCAAAGCTCATGGACATGGGCACCGCGCCGGCAGTTGCAGGATTAAGCTCTCAGCGGCTGTTTGACAAGTACATGGAATTCCAGAAAGACCGCCAGAAGAACCAAGCCATCTTAGAGCAAAAGCTGGTGGAAATGACTAAGTTAGCAAGGCAAAACATCGAATTAATCGAAGAGGCATTCCGTCCTACAGCTACAATATAGGCAAGAAGCCAACGCCTCTTGTGCTACGCCGACGCATCAAGTAATCATCAATGTCTGCCGTCCGATCCTCATTGACCGGTTTGATCCTCGCGGGTTCTGCTCTTGCAAGTGCTGATCCTTCGCTTCAATGGATCAACAAGAACCTGTTCAAGACGATCCAGCTAACCGGCCACCGCGTTATTGGGTTCCACATGGAGAACTTGACGGGCGACACGGACACCTATAACTCCCTCACAAATTACGGCCAGGGAGCAAAGCAGTTTTCAGATTACGGGCAGCTAAACATTGTTGGCCGCAAGGTGCTGGGAGTTTTTAACTTCCAGATGCAGCTCCAGAATAATTACTTTGGCGACCCTCAGGGCCAAAGGATGAGCCTGAACTACGACAAGGGTCCGTTCAATGTCGATTTGGGAGACATTCAGGGTTCCCTACTCAACACCAATCAATTTGCCTCGTTCAGCAAGACTTTGACCGGCGTCATGACGGGCTACCATACCGGCCGCATGCAGCTTAAGGCGGTGCGAAGCACGATTAAGGGAAGCGTGCGTACGGTGAGCCTGCAGGGCAACGGTTCGCAGGGTCCGTACTATCTCAACGCCAGCAAGATCATTGCCGACTCGGAGCGGATCATGGTTGATGGCGTCCGGATGAAACTGGGCATCGACTACACGATCAACGACGAC
>JBBQMJ010000249.1:0-5680 GCA_038328815.1 Fimbriimonadales bacterium
GGCATCGTTTCCACCGCCGCAAAATTCGACCAATGCCCTCCTGAAATTCTTGAGCAAGCAATAGTGAGCATGGCGAAACTAAACCGCGATGCCGCTGCCGCCGGCCTTGCCGCCGGAGTGCGCTGCGCTACCGACATCACAGGATTCGGCTTGGCCGGGCACCTTTTCAATGTCGCAAGGTCTTCCAAGGTAGCTATTCAAATCGAGGCGCAAGCACTGCCGGTTATTGATGGCTTAGAGTCTCTAGTCGCTGCCGAGATGGTCACAAGTGGCGGTGCCAGAAATGCAGACTTTCTAGGTGCCCAAATATCCCACGCACATGAAATGCCGCGGTGGCTGCGGGAAGTCACAATTGACCCGCAAACGAGCGGCGGCCTCGCCCTGTTTTCAAAAATCCCTATCCCGGGGATGCCGAAAATCGGCGTCGTAACTGCTGGCGAACCTAAGGTCGATTTCGTATAAGGGTCACTCTAGAACGATGCCATAGGACATCGCAAACAGGGCCGCCTGATCCAAAGTCATCCTCGCACCCTTCAACTCCGCCGTTCTCAAATCGACATCAACTAAGTCCGCTCCACGCAGGTCTGCCTTCTGTAGCTTGGTGAGACCAAGGTTCGCTCCGGTGAGCCTGGCATTGCGAAGAATCGCGGATCGTAAGTCCGTAGCGTAAAGATCAGCACCCGTGAAATTAACGTCGCTCAGATCCTGGGCGTCCAACTTCTGCATCCGGAGAACCACATAAGACCAATCGCCGCCAATGACTTTGATAGCATCCAATCGTGTCATCTCGAACACGGTGCCGACCATGCGGCAATTCTCAAACGTCGCGCCAAAGCAGTCAGCTCCGGTGAAGTCGCAGTTCAGAAAACGGGAGCCCACGTGAACCGAAGACGCCAATTTTGTTCCGGAGAAGTTACACTCATTGAACTCTGCTCCACGTGTTTCCATCTCCTGAAACTTTGCGTCTGTAAAGGAACATCGAGTAAATTTACAACGCTCGATCCGTCCTGGCGCGACCGATTTGAACATTGTCGCGTCAAACTCTTGGCTCTCGAATTCCAGGTCGGTCCACTGACTCATAGTCTTGGAAAGTGTAATACAGGGCCACCTTGAATTACTCAGGAACGGCGAAATCCAAATCAATTTCAACATGAAGGCCCTTTTCACGATTTCCTTGCATCTGCTGATCGCCTTGAGCTTATCTTCCTTTAGTGAAGCAGCTCCAGGGCCAAAGCTGGCTGCCACAATAAACTCTCCAGATTGGGCGTCGGTTTCACGCAAGCTATCCTTGCAGCCCAAACAATTAGCCAAGCTGAGGTTGTTGCAGGCACAAAGCGGTCTACAGCTATGTACGATCCGAAGCAACACGTCGTATGACGAGGTCTGTCAGCGGAAATTAACTGCCAAAACCCGTCACGACTTCAAGAAGGCGCTTTATTCGATACTGAGCCCGAAACAGCAGCACATCCTCGCACTTGAGGGCGACTACGGAATATTTCTTGGTGACTCAAACCCGTTAGTCGATTTCGAAGGAATTACCCTATCAAATGCGCAAGCCGAGCGGATCAAGGTGGTCTACTGGAAATCGAGAAGCCGCATCGAGGCCCTCGAAGTGAACACTGCGACCAAGGATGAAACGCGAGTCAGCCTGATTGGCCGCGTTAACGCAGAGAGCCGCAGACTCGCCGAACGTGTCCTCACGCCCGGCCAGAGAAGTACGCTCGCACGGCTTAATGCGGGCAGCGGCCATTCGCTCATTATCGCCGGGGCTGATTAAAATCAAAGACACCAGTGGGCGGGCAGAACGTACGCTTAAAGGTAGGCCCCAAATATGAATGTCCTAATTGTTGAAGACGACGAGAGTGTTGCTCGCTTTCTGAACCAGGCGATGAGCGAAGCCGGATTCAATCCGAAAGTGACCGGCAACGGGCTCCAAGCCATCGAGATAGCTCGGGCGGAGGCGTTCGACTTATTCCTGCTCGACGTGATGCTGCCCGGCATCGATGGCTTTGAAATCGTTCGTCGGCTCCGGAGCGCAGGCATTCAGACTCCAATTCTGATGCTCACTGCAAAAGACATGACGGAGGACAAGGTGACGGGCCTCGACAGTGGCGCGGACGACTACCTTGTAAAGCCATTCCAAGTATCCGAACTGCTTGCCCGTGTTCGCGCATTACTGCGCCGCGGTACAGCTAGCCCTGGCACCCTGAAAGTTGGAAGCCTCTCTCTTGACCCAATTACCCGCAAGGTGGTCAGTGACGAAAGATTGGTGTACCTAAGCGCAACCGAATACTCGCTGCTTGAATATTTGATGCGTAACGCGGGAACAGTACTCACGCGATCAATGCTTCTGCAGCACGTTTGGAACTACGACTTCGACGGTAACGACAACGTCTTGGATGTCTACATCAGCTACCTGAGAAAGAAGTTAGACAGGGGCAGCGCACCATCAATTATTCAAACAGTTCGCGGGATCGGCTATAGAATGGGAGGGAATGATCAGGCTTAAATCCCTGCGCACGCGCATGACGATCGGCTTCATGCTGATTGCTGCCGTCATCATGGCGGTCGCTTTTACGGTGATCGGCGCTCTCTTTGACGTTAACGTCCAGAGCCAGCTAAATAAAGTCGTTGATCAAGCAACCCAAAGTGTCCGTGTCGCCTTAGCGGATCCGGATTGGAAAGATCGTCTCGACACTATCGCACGCGAACCCTTACTCCGTGAGCGTGGAATCGCGTTCGCGATTTCAGATCGACGATCACGTCCCTCCAAGCCCGGAGGTCCGCCCGGACCACCTCTGTGGCAATCGCGCAAGGATTTTCCGCAGCGTGACACTGTAAACGACCAAAAGGCTTATCGGATGTACTTCCGCTCAAGCAAGGATGGCCCTCCGCAGCCGGATTCGCTGAGAATTACATTCGCAGTCCCAACAAGGGAGATCGCGGAGATTCAAAGCATGCGACAGATCGAGTTCTTTGCGATCAGTTGCCTTGTCGTTGGGTTAGTTGGCTTGGGCGCCTGGATGCTCGTCGGCAAGACTCTCTCACCCATCGGCAAGCTCTCCCGGCAAGCAGCCAGCGCTTCCGCGGAAGACCTAAGCTTTTCGCTTGAGTTACCCTCGAACGACGCTGAAATGGTCGAACTGGTTGATACCGTTAACGGCCTCCTGGGACGTATTGCCCAAACCTCTGCTGCAAAAGGAAGGTTCTACGCCGCGGCGTCACATGAGTTGCGAACGCCGCTTCAAGCTCTGTCGGGTCATCTAGAACTCGCCCTCACACGCACGCGCTCAGCGGATGAGTATGAGAAGGTCATTTCCGAAGCCCATCGGCAGGCGGAGAGACTCACGGACTTGGTCCAAGACCTTCTGCTGTTACACCAGTTGGATACGGCGCCCGCGAGGGCGAAAGAGCCGGTGCAAATCGCCAGCATCTGCCGGCAGACGGTGGACGCCCTTCAGCCCCTCCTTGACTTGCGTCATCTCACCGTGGCAGTCGATGATAAGAATGGCGGTGAGATTCTTTCCATCCACTCGCACGCAGAGATCCTCGTTCGCAATGTTCTCGAGAATGCAGCGAAGTATGCGGACGAGAAAAGTGAGATTCTCGTGACGGTCACGCGAAATGACCAAGGCATCACCCTTCAGGTAGAAAACAAGTGCGCCGCCGCGGGTGATCTCAATACTGAGAAACTCTTCGAGCCGTTCTATCGCCCTGATGCATCTCGCAATTCGCGCACAGGTGGGAATGGCCTTGGATTAGCAATCAGCCGAGCAATCGCCATGGCAAACGGTTGGTCCATCAACCTTAAACCCTCCAGCGATGTAGTAAGCGTTATCGTAGGATTTTCTCTTGCCCGGGCCCCCACTGCCATGGAGACAAAAAGGAAACCTTCGAGAACCAAGCTTGTGCCAGCGACGGAGCCGGGCAAACCTTTGGCCCAGTTGGTATGCTCAAGTTATGATCGGGGCCAAAGTCATCGCGCTGCACCTCAAACCAAAACCGGGCGAACTGGAGGCGGTTGACTCCCTTGATGTTGTGGCAGGCAAGGGCTTTGAAGGCGACGCGAATTTTGGCCGACACGAGCGTCAGTCCCTTTTCACGACTACCGAGCATCTCGAAGTACTTGGATATGAACCTGGAACTCTGCGCGAGCAAGTGACGGTGGACCTCCCTGGCTTGCAATCCCTTCCGATGGGCACCCGCCTGAAAGTAGGCGCTGTAGAATTCGAAATCGAGCAGGATTGCACACCTTGCTCAAGCATGGCAAAGAGGCTGAGCGAAGACCCGGAAACATTTAAGGCAAAAGCTGCGTTCAAACGAGGGATGTTCGCCAAAGCGCTTACTAATGGCCAGATTCATTTGGGGGACGCCGTCGCCGTCCTTGAGTCGAGGTAAGCAATTGCGTGTAAGACGGGATATTTTTGGCACGCTGCTTGGACTCCTCGTGTTTCTTGGCGGCATTGCTTTGCTCCTCTTTACGTTCCGAATTGCATACGACATGTTCACCGTTCCACCGGTTCGGGCACTTGGCCTTATCAAGGACCAGCCCGTTGACCTTGGAAGCGCAGGGTCTAACCTCGTCGGTTCATTGCTCAAGGTGCTTCTCCTAATAGTGATGGCCCTCGTCGGTTCGCTAATCGCAAATCGCGGCATCCAACTCTATACGGATAGCCGCGGCCATATACACGAAAGTGCACCGCATTTAGAAGAGTCCGACGACATTACGCGGTTCACGGCTGAGGGTGGAAAGGAAGCCTCCTAGTCCAGGATTCGGAGCTTGGGTTTGAGTTTTTGGACTGCCTCGTCGACACCAAATGGCCCGTGCGCGCCCTGCTTATCCATCAGATAAATTCCAGGCGACCGCGCCTGCATGTCTTTTCTAATCGTCCCGAAAGCAGGGGCAACCAGTCTTGTGGGCAGATTTTGGGCAAGCTCGTCGGCCAACTCCTGAGCCTTGGGCCCAACCGTCAGCGCATAGTCGCTATCCTGAATCTCTGCCGCTGCGCAAAAGAAGCCTGAGACCTGACTGCCAGACATATTCGCCACTCCAGCAAATCTTGCGATACTCGCATAGGCGCTCTGTAGAAGTGAAAGGCCTGAATCACGGCGCGCGTGATCGCCGCCTGGGGATTCCAACAGCAACCTGCCGTAAGAATGGCAAAGTCGGATCATTCTTGCCGTACAAGACTCACATATGTTGTCCACAATCTCGGGCGAGTCTGTGTCTTGAGGTGAAAGGGCGCTGGTAGTCCCCTGGCTCATAAGGAACTCTCCGGGCGCGCTGCCATTGTAAAGAAAGCGGGCTCGAATTAGGACCGCAAGACCGTTGTCAAAATTCACCACTCGGCCCGTGGTCAAGTAGGCTTGAAGCGAGGCGTCCGCATAGGCTAGGTAATCGCTAAGGAATCCCCTGTTTCGGCTGTTCCCGGAAAGTCCGTGGGTGACATCGTCGTTCACCCTGAACTGTTCAAGATTGTCGTAGAGCGTGAGCGCTGTCTGAAGCCGGTCCGGATCTTTCCACATCCTGGCACATTCGATAAGGCGAGCAATCACGAGCCCGTTCACGTCCATGAGGCCCAGCCCCGCAAAGCGTGGCCGAGCGGAAGAAGAACTCTCTCGAAGCTTGTTAATAGACGCCTCATAGTGTTCTAGCTCATCAAACGGCGCGGTTGGGTTG
>JBBQMJ010000250.1:0-5623 GCA_038328815.1 Fimbriimonadales bacterium
CAAAGGAGAAATCAAAAATGACTGTACACCTCGGAGATACCGCACCTGACTTCATGCAGGAATCGACACTTGGCCCGATCAACTTCCACGAGTGGGCTGGCGACAAATGGGTCGTTCTATTTTCGCACCCGAAAGACTTCACGCCGGTCTGCACAACCGAGCTAGGACGCGTTGCCAAGCTCAAAGCCGAGTTTGATAAGCGCAATGTCAAGGTAGCCGGCCTTAGTGTCGATGGCCTTGAGGAGCACATGCTGTGGCTGAAGGATATCGCTGAGACGCAAGGCGTTGAATTGAACTTCCCGCTCATCGCTGATTCTGACCGAAAGGTTTCAAACCTCTATGGCATGATCCCGCCCGCTGCTGAAAACACAATGACCGCTCGCTCGGTATACGTCATCGGCCCGGACAAGAAGATTAAGCTCATGATCACCTACCCGGCAAGCACTGGGCGCAATTTCGACGAGATTCTTCGCGTCATCGATTCCCTGCAGCTGACGGCTAACTACAAAGTCGCCACGCCAGTAGATTGGAAGCACGGCCAAGATGTCATCATCGTGCCCGCAGTCTCAAACGACGAGGCATCTCACCTCTTCGACAAGGGCTTCACTCAGATCAAGCCGTATCTACGCACGACACCGCAGCCGAACCTTTAGGGTCCACGCCAAAATCGACAAACAGCACACTAGCAAGGAATCGAAATGAAAACAAGAATCCTCGTCCTCGGCGCCGGTTTTGGCGGCCTGGAACTTACAACAATCCTTTCAGAGGCGGTCGGTGACCGCCTCGATCTCACCCTCATCGACAAGAGCGATTCATTCGTGTTCGGCTTTTCCAAGCTCGATGCGATGTTCCATCGCTTGACGCCTGATGCCATTAGGGTGCCTTACAAAAGCATCGTCAAGCCGGGAGTCCGGTTTGTACAGGACACGATCACAGAGATCGATCCAACGACAAAGCGCGTAACGACGGCGGGCCAGGTTTACGAAGCCGACATCCTGGTGATCGCCTTGGGTGCCGACTACGACATGGCTGCTACGCCTGGACTTGCCGAATTCGGCAACGAGTTTTACACGGTAGCTGGCGCTCTGAAAATCCGTGACGTCCTTCCTTCCTTTACTAAGGGCCATGCCATTGTTGGTGTTTGTTCGACGCCCTACAAGTGCCCACCCGCGCCTTCGGAAACGGCTTTGATGTTGCATGACTATCTGCTGCAGCGCGGATTGAGAGACGCGTGTCAGATCAGCTTCGTCACGCCGTTCGATACCCCCATCCCGCCGTCGCCGGAGACGTCCGAGGCCCTAATCGCCGCCTACAAAGAGAGAGGGATTAACTATGTTCCAAGCAAGCGGGTCAAGGCTCTGGATGGGGGTCGCGGCGTTGTGATTTTGGGCGACGATACCGAGATGCCCTACGATTTGTTCCTAGGCGTCCCCAAGCATTGCGTTCCCGAAGTTATTGAGCGGACGGGATTGGCCGAGAAAGGCTGGATCCCGGCTGATCCCCGCAACCTAAAGACAAAGGTTGATGGCGTTTATGCGATTGGAGACGTGGCCAGCCTTGGGACGCCGAAGGCTGGAGTTTTTGCCGAGGGCGCAGCAAGGGTTGCCGCTGCATCCATTCTTGCCGACCTTGATTGCGGCGATCAGCCACAACCGTACACAGGTAGGGGGTTGTGCTACATCGAGTTTGGGGCGGGGCGCGTGGGGAAAGTAGAAGTTGACTTCCTGTCGGGGCCTTCGGTTACTGGCATGTTTCACGGTGCTTCAGAAACCCTTGTTGCCGAAAAGGAGCACTTTGGGTCTAGTCGACGCAAACGTTGGTTTGGCTTGGAGTGAGGTGCCGTAGGTTCAAAGTGTGCTGAATAGGATTGGCGGGCAGATCGATATCGGCCGTTCTACGTGAATCGAGACCTCGTCAGCTCTTGTACGCGAGGCTCGGAATGTAAATGGGGACGATTTGCTTGATGATGGTTGCCGGCTCCGCATTACTACTGTTGCAAAACACGGCTACAGAAACGTGGTCATCTGGAAACCGGTAGTAGCCGCTAACAAAACCTTGCCAGGCGCCACCGTGGCCCGCTAGCCTGTGGGCCCGGGTTTTGCTAATAATCCAGGCATACCCGTACGAGGTCTTCGTGCCGTTATTGAGTTCGGCGGGCGTCCATATTTCTTTCTGGAGCGCCTCGGGCACAACCTTGTACGTGTCTAGTGCGTGGTCCCAAGCAATAAAATCATCGGCTGTTGCGTAAAGGGTGCCGTCTGCTGTGGCGTTCAGAGTCGGACTGACCCAGTCCTGGTTTTGCCACTTCCCTTTGTCCCAGTCGTAACCCGCAGCGCGGTTCGGAATTAGTTCGATGTCGTTGAGTACGCGAATAGTGGGCATGCCAGCCGGTTTCCAGACGCGCTCATTCAGAAAGTCGCTATAGAGCTGACCCGTGATTTTGTGAATGATGAATCCAAGCAGCAAATAGTCGGTGTTGCTGTAAGCCCACTTCTCGCCCGGCGCAAAGTCCGGGGTTAGCTTTTGGCAGAAGTCCACCAATTCTGTCTCAGAGTAGTTCTTCTTGAGGTCGACAACGATCTTGCCGTTCTCATAGTCGGGAATGCCGGCGGTATGGGAAAGCATGCGGCGGACAGTGATGGGCTTCCACCAATCCGGCGAATGGTCAAAGAACGATGCAAGGGAGTCGTCAAGGTGCAACTTGCCCTCGTTTGCCAGCAGCATGATGCCGGAGGCTGTAAACATCTTTCCAATCGAGCCAGTCTGCATCAGGGTCTTTGGGGTGACCTTTACTCCCAACTCGAGATTGGCTAGCCCATAGCCTTGCCGCTTCACGACCTTGCCGTCCTTAATCACTACCACCCAGCAGCCGGGCACGTGTTGGGCGGCAAGTTGCTTGCGCACCACGTCATCGACTCGGTCTGCAAAGGCCGAACTGCAAAGTGCCGAGAGGATCGCAATTGCGGATAGCTTCATTGGTCGCAAGTGTATCTGTCATGAAGGCACTTTTGAATCACAGAGGGGGGTATGTATGGATCATGGTGCTGCTGCCAGTTCTAGTCTTCCTCCAAGCCCCAACCGTGTCGCCAACGCTAACGACCCTCCGACAGCAGGCGGCCGCCGTTGCGCCGCTGGTCGAGAGTCGGGTAGCCAAGGATTGGCTAGCTGCGGTTAGCAAGTTGCCAGAGCCAACTCCGCGGTCGATGTACAAGACGACGAAATGGATATCCCTAGCAACTTTTGATTCCCTTTCGACCGATGAGAAGGCGAAGGCAAAGAAGACTGATGTTGATGCCGAGTTGTATTACAACACCAAATACGGAACGCCAATCGCCTACGCCCGTCCCGTGGACCTGGCCGCCAAATTCGGGCTGAAGAGCTTTAAGAAGGGCAAGGTTATGGACTTTGGATATGGCGGGATTGGGCAGCTTAGGCTATTTGCTGCGCTTGGCTCGGAAGCCGTGGGTGTCGACGTTGATCCGTTTCTTAGCGCGCTCTATTCCATGCCCGAGGATCATGGTCCCTTTGGGCAAGGCTCCGTGAGGATGGTCGAAGGCCACTATCCGGCGAACGCGCAGATCATCGGTGAAGTTGGCAAGAACTATGACCTGATCATCTCGAAAAACACCCTGAAGAGAGGGTACATCCACCCTTCGAGGCCGGCCGACAAGAGGATGCTGATAGACCTTGGGGTCAACGACGATCAGTTTCTCACAGCGATTCACGATGCTCTCAAGCCAGGCGGGCTCTTCGTTATTTATAACCTTTGCCCTGCCGAAGCGCCTCTGGACAAGCCTTACGTTCCGTGGGCTGACGGCCACTCGCCATTCCCCAAGGAAATGTTTGAGAAAGCCGGACTGAAAGTCAAAGCTTTTGACGTGAGCGATGACAAGACGATCCGCGAAATGGGCCACCTATTTGGGTGGGACAAAGGTGAAGGCTCAATGGATCTAGAGCACGATTTGTTTGCCTGGTACACGGTTTTGCGGCGGCAACGCTAGGGTGCGCCCTCTCGGGATACTATGAGCTGTCATGTTCACGGCCCTGCTCGCTGCATTACCTCTCTTCTTAGGTGCGACCACTTCGCGTCAACCTCAAGCCTTAAATCAGACAGTCTTTCTATGGCCCGAACCGGCACCGGGATCAGCGGGGAAAGCCGGCGAGGAGAAGGTGCGGATTTACGAGCCTACGGGCGACCATATCGTCAGCAACGTTCACCGACCTTCGATCACAGTCTTCCTGCCAAAGGCCGGTGAAGCGACGGGAGCAGGTGTCGTCATCATTCCTGGCGGCGGCCACCGGGAGATTTGGATTGACCATGAGGGTTTCGCGGTCGCGAAGTGGCTTAGTAGCCACGGCGTCGCAGCTTTTGTCCTCAAGTATCGGCTCGCTCGGGAGGAGGGCTCTACTTACCAAATTGAAAAGGAGTCACTTGCGGACGTTCAACGCGCGATTCGAACGTGCCGGTTCCGCAGCCTGGAGTGGAAGCTCGACCAAGAGCGTATCGGCGTTATCGGGTTTTCCGCGGGAGGCGAGTTGGCTTTCCTTAGCGGGACGAGGTATGACGCTGCTGCGCTCACCGACTCGAAAGACCCAATCGACCAAATGAGTTCAAAGCCAGCGTTTCAAGGATTGATCTACCCTGGTCGGCCCAAGAATTTCGCCATTCCACCAACTTGCCCGCCCGCCTTTTTGCTTGGCGGTGCGGATGACTCGATTTCCGATTGGCTTCCAAGCCTATATTCATCTTTAAACGAAGCCAAGGTTCCCGCAGAACTTCACATGCTCGGCCGCGTCGGGCATGGGTTTGGACTTCGCCCGGGTAACTCCAGGCAAGTCTCCTTGTGGACAGACGATTTCTTAGCCTGGCTTGGCTCGTTAGGAATGCTGAAGGCACCCGTGGCAGAGCTTCCCAAGGCAGGGCGCGACTTAACAATATCACTTGGAGTGGGCCAGATCAAGCTAAAGGCGATCCAGGCTGGCCAATTTCAAATGGGGAGCCCAAGCGCCGAGCCGGGACGCAAAGACGACGAAGGCCCTCAAAGAACGGTCGCGATTACCCACCCATTCTGGCTAGGCGAAACCGAGATAACCCTTGGCCAATGGAAAGGTGTTATGGGAACCACGGTGCGCGAGCACTTAGGGGCGCTCATCGAGGACAACCGGCCTCATGATTTCGATGGGAAGGAGCGCACCCTGCGCGACTACATGGGCTTTAGCTTAGGTTCCATCGACAAGTACCTGGCGAATGAGGACGATGATTTGCCCATGTACTTTGTCACGTGGTTCGATGCAATCGAGTTCTGCAGGAGGCTGACCGAGCGCGAGCGGGCTAACGGCACGCTTCCCTTCGGCTACGAATTCACCTTGCCAACGGAGGCTCAGTGGGAATATTGCTGCCGCGCTGCGACGACAGGGGCAACTTACTCAGGTCCGCTAACGGAGCTGGGGCACCACGCAGCCTCGCTAGACAATATCGCTTGGTACGCCGGCAGCAGTGCAGATGGTTATATCGGCAAGGGTCTTGCTGATCCTCCCGCGGGTCCTCGTGCGGTTGCAACCAAGCTGGCAAACCCATGGGGTTTGAACGACATGTTGGGGAATCTTTGGGAATGGTGTTTGG
>JBBQMJ010000251.1:0-5588 GCA_038328815.1 Fimbriimonadales bacterium
AGTCACTTTGGTTGCGCTGGTTGCGTTTGGGTTCTTTAAAGCACGGGCGGCTGGGGCGTCTCCGTTGAAGGGCGCTTTGCAAACCGCGTTGGTTGGTAGTCTGGCAGCTAGCGCAGCATTTGGTTTGGCGAAGTTGATTGCCTGAGCAGGTGCGCAGTACAAAGAAGGCCCTCCACCTTCCGCTAGAGGGCCAAGTTACAAAGCAATTACTCTCAAGAAGTTACCGAACTGTGACCGGATTGCCAGTTGCTGCACACTTCACGTCTGCACCGCCCTGGTTGTATGCCTTGTCACCCCACTGGAAGTTGTTGCAGTCAAACGTCTGCGAGATTTCCCTTGATTTGGCGTGAGTGTCGGCATACACGAAGTTGTCGACCTTCTCACCGCTGTGGCGGCCGGCATTTACATATACGATGTGGGGCAAGGTGCCACCACCAAATGGAACGGTTGGCTGCTGGGCAAAGATCGCGTTGGCAGCAGCCCCTGAGAGAGCCCAGATGCTTGTCGGATCAGCAGTCGCGGGGGAGCTTGTGTCGTACGCGAGTGTGCCAGCCTGATCGCGTGACCAGCCGTCGCTCGGTCGGTGCGACTTGTTTGTCGTTCCGCCGGGGCCGGTGCCGCTGACTGCATTGGTGTACTTGGTGAACTCCGTGATCAGGATCGTATTTGACTGGCTCGCTATTGACGTTGCGGAGACAACGTTCTGGGTGGCGCCCACTTGAACGCCGCCAATTCCGCCGCGCGGACGAGGCATCAAAGCTTCGTTACAGGTGTAGCTGATGCGAGGAGCCTGAAGGTCCTGAAGCCCAGTTCCGGGAGTGAAGGAAACGGAATTGCCGCCGCCTTTGCCCAGGTTATTGCCGCCGCCAACAGTGTCGTCCCAGTTCGTCGGAGCGATGCCTTGTGTACCGTCCGATGGACAGACGAACATATCGAAGTTCTTGATGTATGGCTGAAGAACTCCAGACCACTGATTGATTCCCGTGGCATCAAGGTTTGATGGGTTTACGCAGTCGTTATTGGTGCCGCATGGGTTCCTGTAAATATAGGCTGGCGAATATGCATCGTCAGAGTCGTTCAAGTAGATCTAACGAGCAAGCGTATTCGCACCGGGTCGTGCAGCGCGCGCCCAAAGCTGATGAGCCCAAACATCTTGCCTATTGTACAACGTTCCAATAGATATTGAACAATGGTAATAACACCGACTGACCTAAATGAAATCGCAACCGCGTGCAAGTCCCTCAGCGACCCAACGCGATTACGAATTCTTCAATATCTAGCTTCTTGCTGCGAAGAGGTGGATGTCGATGAGAAAGGAGCGGCGCATAGAACGAAAGGGGTGACTGCAGGGTCGATTTGCTGCGAGGTCACGGGTGGAATGAAAGTGACGAGCAACATCTCGCACCACCTCAAGGAGCTCAAAAACGCCGGACTTATCAAAATGCGAAAAGATGGGCGCATGGTTCGATGCAGCCTTGACAGAGACCGACTCCAACAGGTGGAAGAATTTGTTCAGAACCTCCTCAACCCGACAAATTGTTAGCGAAAGTTGAGGATTAATGGCAAACAGTTCGACAGTTCTAGAAATATTGCGTAGAATAGATGTTATGGATCAAAGCAGTTTGTCCAGTTCGTTCAAGGCCCTCGGCGATCCGACGCGGTTGAAGATATTTGAATGTCTTCGCTGTTGTTGCGAGCCTGTTGCTATCGAGGAGACGGGAGAGATGAGCTCGATGAAGGGAGCTACAGTCGGCGAGGTTTGCTGCACCGTCACCGGCCTCGACAAGATCACGTCGACCATCTCGTTCCACCTGAAAGAGCTTCGGAACGCGGGGCTTATCACGATGGAGCGCAACGGAAAGCACATGATCTGCCGGATCAATCCGGAGAAGGTCAGCGAGCTTTCTGCCTACCTATCGAACGAAACGAGCGGGGCTAGCTGCTGCTAAGGAGAAACAACCATGTCAAAAACTATCGATTCACAGAGTCCCGAGGAAATCCAGGCTGTTGTCCGCAAGAGATATGGCCAGGCGGCCACAAACGTCATGGAAAAGAAGGATCGCTCCTGCTGTGGCAGCTCGTGCTGCGCCAGCGAGGACGATGCAATCTCGTCAAACCTTTACGACGAGAACCAAGCTGAGTTAATCCCGCGTGATGCGCTTGCGGCCTCACTTGGCTGCGGTAACCCGACTGCCCTAGCCCAGCTTAACGAAGGGGAAACGGTACTAGACCTTGGAAGCGGCGGCGGCATAGACGTTCTGCTCTCCGCAAGAAGGGTTGGCCCATCGGGCTTCGCCTTTGGCCTCGACATGACAGATGAAATGCTATCGCTCGCAGAGAAGAACAAGGCTGAGTCCGGCTTGACGAATGTGACGTTCCTAAAAGGGCACATCGAGAGCATCCCGCTACCGAGCAACTCGGTGGACGTCATTATTTCCAACTGCGTCATCAACCTCAGCGTTGATAAGGACCAAGTACTTCGCGAAGCCTTTCGCGTGCTGAAGCCCGGCGGGCGGTTTGCCGTTTCGGACGTCGTCGTCGAAGGCGAGCTTCCTGACGCTGTGCGCCAAGAAATGGAAGCCTATGTTGGGTGCGTGGCTGGGGCTTTGGAGAAGGAGGACTACATTGCCCGGCTCAAGGCCGTGGGATTTGGCGAGGTTGACATTGAAGCAACTCGGCGCTATACCTTTGGCGACCTAGAGGGCGGTTGCTGCTCGGCAAAGGCAGTAACCGATTTACCGACGAACGAAAAGCTTGCCCTTGACGGAAAGATTATGGGAGCTTTCATCAGGGCGTCTAAACCGGGGGCCAGCGAGTGACAGCGACGCCCCCAAGAAATTGTCCTTCCTGGACACCTACCTAACGCTGTGGATCTTCCTAGCGATGGGTCTTGGCATCACGCTCGGCCGCTTTGTGCCGGGCGTGGAGCACCTGCTAGGAGCGATGTCAATCGGCACAACGAGTGTGCCGTTGGCTATCGGCCTGATTTTAATGATGTATCCTCCGCTCGCCAAGGTGAAGTATGAACGCCTTCACGAGGTGTTCAAAGACAAGCGGCTGCTCGCCGTCTCGCTCCTTCAAAATTGGCTCGTCGGTCCCGTGCTGATGTTCGTGCTAGCAATACTACTTTTGCGGGACAAGCCCGAATACATGACAGGCCTCATCCTCGTCGGTCTTGCCCGATGCATTGCCATGGTCCTCGTATGGAACAACCTTGCCGACGGCGACAACGACTACGCAGCGGGGCTTGTCGCCTTGAACTCGATTTTCCAGGTTCTGTTCTTTGGAGTCTACGCTTGGCTTTTCATCACAGTATTGCCACCGATCTTTGGGCTGAAGGGATCGGTCGTGCCCGTGTCGATAGGGGACATATTCACGAGCGTGATGATTTACTTGGGCATTCCGTTCTTTGCGGGAATGATCACGCGCATCGTTGCTCTTCGAACAAAGGGGCAGGAATGGTACGCAGCCCCGAATTGGGCCGATCACGTTGGTCGCCCTATTGGCGACAATCATCGTAATGTTTTCGCTTAAGGGCGAAACGATCTTACGCGCCCCTCTCGACGTCATCCGGATCGCGATACCTCTCGTTGTCTACTTTGCCATCATGTTCTTTGCGATCATGGCGATGGCCCGGCGTGCTGGCGCCGACTACCCGAAGTCGGCAACGCTCGCCTTTACGGCAAGCGGAAACAACTTCGAACTGGCCATCGCAGTGGCAGTGGCCGTATTTGGAATTGGCTCTGGCCAAGCCTTGGCCGCAGTTGTGGGACCACTGGTCGAGGTACCGGCGCTCATACTGCTGGTGGGTGTCTCGCTGCGCCTGAGGCGCATATGGACCGGCAAGTCATCGGATCATCCAGAGTTGGTTCAAAGCGATGGGGCTTTGCTTTGAGGACAATATTGTTTGTGTGCGTTCACAATGCTGGACGCTCTCAAATGGCAGAGGCTTTTGTCAATCACTTTGGCCCAGTGCGTGGGCTATCTGTTCGCGCGGAGTCGGCAGGGACTTTAGGAGGCAAATCCTTAAATCCGATGGCGGCCAAGGCGATGAGCGAGATTGGCGTTCCAATTGAGGCCCACTCGCCGAAGTTGCTAACACAGGAGATGGCGGACCGCGCAGATCGCATCATCACGATGGGGTGTGGCGTGGACGCCGACGCGTGCCCTGCACGATTCCTAATTTCGGAAGATTGGGGCCTTGACGATCCCGCGGGACAAACGTTCGAGCGTGTTTGTGAGATACGCGACGAGATATTGGAGCGAGTTGAGTTGCTTCTGGATGAAACGGCAGCGCTTTGACCTGCGCCAGTAGAATAAACGCATGCGCGTGATGATGCTGTCCTGGGAATACCCGCCTCGAATTGTTGGAGGCATCAGTCCCCACGTTCAGGACCTCTCGCAGCAGCTACAGAAACAAGGCATCGAGGTCCACGTCATCACGAAGGCCACGCCCCTAGCGCCAGACGAACAGACGGAGGAAAGCGGCGTCCAAATCCACCGCGTGCATCTCGACGAAGAGCCAAACGACTTCCTTCACGAGATTCAACTGCTGAATGTCGCCACTGAAAAGCGTGTTCGTAAGCTTCTTGAAGACTGGCGACCAGGTGGCCAGCCCACCGTTTTTCACGCCCACGACTGGCTGTCGCTAGATTCCGCGAGAACCCTGAAATACGAATATAGCCTCCCAATTGTCGCGACCGTCCATGCGACTGAAGAAGGTCGGCATGGGGGGATCCACGGCGATACGTCACGGTACATCGCCGAGCAAGAGTATTGGCTGACCTACGAGGCATGGCGCGTCATCGTTTGTTCTGAGTTCATGAAGAGCGAGGTTATCCGGAGCATCAACTGCCCAGGGGACAAGGTGGACATCGTCTACAACGGCGTTGAGGCATCAAAATTTCAGTTCAACTGGGACGAGCAGCTGGCCTTGCCGGGCGAGCAGATCGTGATGTATGTCGGGCGATTTGTGCGGGAGAAGGGCATTCATGTGCTGCTCAACGCGGCGACCGTAGTGCTTGCCCAGAAACCTCATACTAAGTTTTTGATCGTTGGCGGCGGCAACCGGGAGAAGCTTGAGAAGTTTGTCCATTGGGCGGGACTCGACGAGAAGGTGCTGTTCACGGGGTTCATGGCAAATCGATCCTTGCATCAGCTCTATCGTGTGGCTGACGTGGCGGTCTTCCCTTCCCTCTATGAACCCTTTGGTATCGTGGCGCTTGAGGGCATGGCGGCTGACGTTCCAGTGGTTTCCTCCGATGCCGGCGGCCTCAAGGAGGTCGTCCTGCACGACCAGACGGGCACGCTGACCTATGCGAACGATCCTCAATCTTTGGCTTGGGGGATTTTGCGAGTCTTAGAGGATCCTGCGCGAGCCAGAAAGCTTGCGGAAAACGCCCACATTCGATTGGAATCAGATTTTGATTGGGCGCGGTTGGCGACGCAGACCATCGCTGTTTACGACAGGATCTGGAAAGAGTTCTTGCAGAGCTACTGGCTTGACAAGACCCTGTGGCCGGTCGCTCCGGGTGCCGAGGAGCGGGCGAAGAAGCTCAATGTCGTCAACAAGGCGATTTCTGGGTCCG